>JAFWKS010000022.1 GCA_017511325.1 Erysipelotrichaceae bacterium | reverse complement strand
TACAACAAACTACTACATGCCTACAGAACAGACTACCGAGCAGTATTTAGCTCAGATCGCTACTGCTGTTAAAGGTGGTGCCAAGATCATCGTTTGCCCTGGTTATCTGTTTGGTGATGCTGTAAGTGAAGCTCAGTTCACTTATCCAGATGTAAAATTCATCTGCATCGACTTCACACCAAATGACGTTCAGCCAAATGCTTTAGGCGTTCTGTTTGAAGAAGAAGAATCAGGCTTCTTAGCTGGTTATGCTGCTGTCAAGGAAGGCTTTAGAAGCTTAGGCTTTGACGGTGCATTGGCTGTTCCGGCTGTCAAGAACTTCGGTTACGGCTATCTTGCCGGCGCTGATTATGCTGCTAAGGAATTAGGCCTGGCTAAAGGCGATGTTACTGTCAAATATTCATACACTGGCGAATTTGCTGAAAAGCCAGAATACGTTACAGCTGACCAGGCTTGGTACACTGACGGCGTTGAAGTAATCTTCGGTTGCGGTTCTCCTAGAAACGCATTTGAAGCTGCTGACAAGTTCAATGCTACTTCTGATCATGTTGCATGGGCTATCGGTGTTGATACCAACTGTGCTGACCAGTCAGAATATGTCATTACTTCAGCTATGAAGAACCTCTCTCCGGTTGTTTATGCTCTGATCAAGGAAGTATACGCCGGTACATTTGAGGGTGGTACTTCAAAGTACTACAACATCAAGGATGGCGCTTCTGCTCTTCCTATGGAATCTTCTAAGTTCCAGAACTTTACTCAGGCTGATTACGAAGCTATCGTCAATAAGCTGACGACTGACGAAGCATTCCGTACATCTTTGCCTACCGGCTACAGCAATGGCGAAGCTAACGACTATGTCAACTGTGCAGATTTCGCACCGACTTTGGAATTAGTCACTGTTGATATCGTTAAAGATAGCTAAAAAAAGTTTAAAGCACAGGGCTAGTTTTCACTAGCCCTTCTTTTTTCTTTTAATACTAACATCAACTGTTTTATTGCATTAAGAAAGGGGAAATATGGAAAACTACGCTATAGAAATGTTGAATATTACCAAGCGCTTCCCCGGTATCGTCGCAAACGACAATATTACCTTGCAGGTAAAGTATGGTGAGATACATGCACTGCTGGGAGAAAATGGCGCTGGCAAATCGACACTCATGAGTGTTCTTTTCGGTCTATATAAGCCTGAAGAAGGTAAGATTCTGCTTGATGGGAAAGAAGTGAAGATCACCAGTCCTAGAAAAGCTAATGAACTGGGTATCGGAATGGTGCATCAGCACTTCATGCAGATCAAGAACTTCACCGTTCTGGAAAACATCATCCTTGGTGTTGAAACAACCAGGAATGGCGTCCTGCAGATGCAGGAAGCCAGAGAAAAGGTCGTTGAACTTTCAGAGAGATACGGTCTGAAAGTCGATCCTGATGCTCTGGTCAGAGATATAACTGTCGGTCAGCAGCAGAGAGTTGAAATCCTGAAGATGCTGTATCGTGACTGTAAGATCCTGATTTTTGATGAACCTACGGCTGTTCTTACACCGCAGGAGATCGAAGAACTCATGGGCATCATGAGAAATCTTAAAAATGAAGGCAAAGCCATCATCTTCATCACGCACAAGCTTGATGAGATCAAGGCTGTTTCAGATAAATGTACGGTTCTGCGTTTAGGCAAGTGCATCGGTACAGTCAATACTGCCGATGCTACGACCCATCAGATGGCAGAAATGATGGTCGGAAGAGAAGTCAACTTCCACGTCGATAAAGCTCCACAGAAACTCGGCGAACCTGTTCTTTCGTTAAAGAATATCTACCTCAAGAGTGAAGTCGCCGATAAATATGTGCTGAACAATGTTTCATTCGATGTTCATTCCGGCGAGATCTTGTGTATTGCCGGTGTTGAAGGAAACGGTCAGTCCGAGATCGTCAAGGTCATCTCCGGACTGATGCAGCAGGAATCCGGAACCATAATTCTCAACGGCAAGGATATTTCCAATGAATCCAGAAGACAGAGGATCATCGACGGTCTATCCTATGTTCCGGAAGACAGGCATAAGCATGGTGTCATCCTCGATTCGACATTAGAGGAAAACCTCGCCTTGAAGAAGTATTTCCTTCCTGAATATCAGAATAAGGGAGTCATCAATTTCAAAGCCAGAAAAGAACTGGCTGAAAAACTGATTAATGAATTTGATATCAGAAGTTCAGAAGGACGCACAACGATCACCAGATCCATGTCCGGCGGCAACCAGCAGAAAGCCATAGTTGCCAGAGAGATCGATGCCAAGCACGATGTACTGGTAGCTATTCAGCCTACCAGAGGCCTTGATGTCGGTGCGATCGAAGGCATCCACGCCAATCTGGTATCTCAAAGAGATGAAGGCAAGGCTGTCTTGCTGGTATCGTTCGATCTGGAAGAGGTCATGGGCGTTTCCGATCGAATCATCGTCTTCTATGAAGGCGAAGTCGTAGCCGATGTCAGACCGGAAGATGTGACGGTCAATGAACTCGGCCTGTACATGGCCGGCTCCAAGAAAGGAGAAAATCTATGCTGAAAAAACTGCTGATGTCTAAAAGAGATTATTCCGGCGTACTTTCTTCTCTGATCGCCATTGTAATCGGTCTTTTAGTCGGTTTCATTGCCATGATCGCCGTCAAGCCTGCTTCGGCATTAGCGGGTCTGAAAATGCTTGTGACAGGCGGTTTCTTCAATGGCCTTACAACCTTTGGCTCAGTATTCTTCTATGCCACACCGATCATTCTGTGCGGTATGGGTGATGCTTTTGCCTTCAAGGCCAGTATCTTCAATATCGGTGGTCCTGGTCAGATGCACATGGGTGCTCTGGTAGCTGTCTATGTTACCTGCACGATCGGCTTGGGTGCTCCATGGTCAACGATCGTCGGCTTGCTTTGCGGTGCCTTAGCCGGTGCTTTATGGGCTCTGATTCCGGCACTGCTCAATGCCTATAAGAGAGTAAACATCATCATCACGACGATCATGATGAACTATATCGGCATGTATCTGGCGGTTGATCTGCTTAAGAAGTCAAGCATTTTCGACTCAACCAAGAATCAGTCGATCAATGTTCCTAGGGATCTTCGTATCGCCCGTTTTGGTCTTGACAAGATCTTCGTAGGAAGTGCCATTGACTGCGGCTTCTTTATCGCACTGATCATTGCGATCATTCTGTGGTTCATCCTGGAAAAGACAACCTTCGGCTATGAGATCAAAGCTGTCGGTAAAAACAGGGATGCTTCCGACTATGCCGGTATCGATGCCAAAAGAACGATCGTCTTATCCGTACTTATCTCCGGTGCTCTGATCGGTCTGGGCGGCGGTTTCATGTATCTGGGCTGGGCAGGCAAGTATCTGCTTGGTTCAAATACTCAGCTTTCCGAAGGCTTCACAGGAATTGCAGTCACGATGCTGGCCAACAACAATCCGATCGCCTGTGTCTTCTCGGGATTCTTCCTTGCCTATCTGACCCAGTCCGGTTCATATATGCAGGCTGTCGGTTTCGCACCTGAAATCGTCAAGGTCATATCTTCCGTAGTCGTTTACTGTTCGGCTCTTTCAAGACTGGTATCTGAATACCTCAGAAAGAAGAAACTCGACTACATTGCACAAGAAAAGAAAGGAGATGCGATCAGATGAATGTTTGGATTCGCTTAATTGGCGGCGGTATATTGCTGTTCTTCATGCCTTTAACCATTGGCGGCATGGCTGACCTGTTTGCTGAAAGATCCGGTGTCCTGTGCATGTGTGTTGAAGGCATCATGGTTGCCGGTGCCTTTGCCGGTGTATTGATGATCAGGCTCTTTGCCGAGACGATGAACGTCTGGGCGCTGCTGTTTCTTTCAATGGCTGTATCAATGGTCATCGGATTATTGGTCGGGCTCCTGCATGGCTTTGCGGCCATCCATCTGAAAGCTGAACAGAATATATCATCAACAGCTATCAATACCCTTACTCCGGCTCTGGCCATGCTGATCTCAAAATCGATTTTCGGTACTGATAACTTTACGTACAGTTCTAACAAGTTTATCATTCCTAAGGTTCCTGTTCTGGGCGATATCCCGATCATCGGGCCAATGCTTTTCCAGGGAACCTACGCTACAACATATATCGGTATTATCCTGGTGCTGATCCTGTGGTTCATTCTTTACAAGACAAGATTCGGCTT
>JAFWKS010000298.1 GCA_017511325.1 Erysipelotrichaceae bacterium | reverse complement strand
TTGTGCATAAGAAATTCAGATTTACTTTAGGTGATCGTCTGGTCACTATTTCAGCACTTGCACTGGTTGTTTTCGGTTCACTGATGATCGCATCAGCGGAAATGGGGAACAGTGCTGGCGATACATCATATCTTACATCGGTTATTTTAAGACAGCTGCTTTATGTGGCGATCGGTCTTGTCGTTTATATTTTGCTAGTCAACATCAGAGTCATCCGGCTTAATACATATATCTATTATGTGATCTATGGGCTGATCCTGATGCTTCTTTTCTCGACGCGTTTTTTCGGGGAGATAGGTGGTGCTTATGCCTGGATCACCATCGGCAACGGTGCGACATTGCAGCCTTCGGAATTTGCCAAAGTCTTCATGATCGCCCTGGCTGCCAAGATGTTTGGCAAAGATCTTCACGAAGACAATATGCGGAATATGACCAGTTATGCGATCTTATCGATTATTTATATCGTGCTAATCGTGTTTTATCAGCACGACTTCGGTTCAGGAGTCGTCATGCTTGTAATCTGCTTCTGCTGTGCTTTTCTGCCTGCCTATAAAGAATATGTAACAGTTCATATGGTCATGCTCGGCTTAATCGCCTTAGCTTTACTTGGCATTGGGCTTATTATGAGTCCGCCAGTCAATGAATTTCTCAAGAATCATGCAGGCTCCTATATGATCGGACGCTTTCTGGCAGCCAACAATCCGTTCATGTATCAGTACGACATCGGTTATCATGTCATCATGTCGCTCGTCTCTTTTGCCAACGGCGGAATGATCGGGCTTGGCTATGGCAATTCCATCCATAAGTACATGAATTTCCCGAACCCTTCAAACGACTTCATCCTTCCGGTCATTGTAGAAGAACTGGGCTTCGTAGGCTTTGCGATACTGGTACTGCTGTATTCACTGATGCTGTATCCGATAATAAGAGGATCTTTCAGGATAAAAAGAGTCTCCGGCAAGATCATCATGCTTGGAGTATTCATATATTTTGTGACGCACTTTATCCTAAATGTAGGCGGAGTAGGGGGACTTATTCCTCTTACCGGTGTACCGCTGCTGATGGTCAGTTCAGGCGGTTCGTCACTGATGGCTGCACTGGCGTCATTGGGCCTGGCACAGAATGAACTTGTAACACTAAGGAAAGCTGAAACAGATGAGAATAATAGCGGGAAAGTATAAAAAGACGCCGATCCTTACTCTTGAAGGTGAAAACATAACCAGGCCTACCAGAGATATGGTCAAGGAGGCACTTTTCTCCACTATCACCATAAATTCTGATACGGCTTTTCTTGATCTTTTTGCGGGATCAGGCGCTATCGGTCTTGAAGCATTGTCCAGAGGCGCTGAAAGTGTCGTTTTCAATGATCTCAATAAGAATGCTGTAAAGATAATCAAGAAGAATCTGGCTAAGGTCAAAGAAGACAGAGAAGTCTATAATCTGGATTATCAGGAATGCTTGAAACAGGTCCAGGATGGCGGATTTGACTATATCTATATCGATCCTCCATATAAATTCATGACTTATGAAGATATTTTCTACTATGTCAGCAAATATAATGTGCTGAAAAAAGAGGGTATAATGATATTTGAAGTAGAAAAGAACACCCAATTGAATGATGAATATCTTGGATTCCGGAAATATAAGGAAAAAAGATATGGAATTAATAAACTTTTATATTACAGAGAAGGTAAATCATGATCAAAGCAATCTATCCCGGAACATTTGACCCCATCACCGTCGGGCATCTTGATGTCATTGAAAGAGCAGCTAAGACTTACGACAGATTGATCATTGCGGTTATGGAGAATCGCAGCAAGACCTGTACTTTTTCCAAGGAAGAAAGAAAAATGATGATCGAAAAGTGCTGTAAGAACATTCCGAACGTGAAAGTCGTGATCGGCGACGGTTTGACTGTCGATCTTGCCGCCAAATACAAATGCAAAGTCATCGTCCGTGGCATCAGAGCCGTTTCTGATTATGAATCAGAACTTGCGCTGGCTACAGCCAATCTGACCTTGAACGATTCGATCGAAAC
>JAFWKS010000297.1 GCA_017511325.1 Erysipelotrichaceae bacterium | reverse complement strand
GAATGAACGTGGTTGCAGTGAAGTTCATCGCACTTATGATGAAAATGGATTCATTAAGAGTGAATCTTATTTCGACGAAAACGGAAAACAGGTCGAACTTGAGGATGGGTTCGCAACGATCGAATGTATCAATGACAGCACAGGGAATATCATTTACCAGCGTTTTTATGATCTGAATGGACATCTTAAAAAAGAAACTGATTCCGATTTCTATCTCGCTATAAAATAAAAAGCTGAGGAATCAGCTTTTGAGTTGTTTTCGTATCGCTTTGGCATTTTCTTTCAGCTTGCTTGTATCTGTGACTTTAAAGAATTCATAGCCAAGTCTTGCGAATATCATATTTATAAGCATTTCTTCGCCTCTTTTGAGTTCCAGTTCTTCCTGTTCATCTATCACTTCGATGCCGGCGATAACTTTATCGTTTTTATATAATACAAAATCGATCACGATGTTTTCGATAAGATAATTATCTCTGCCGAACATGATCACGACATCGCTTCTTTCTTTGCAGAGATCTTTGATGGCTATTTTAGTCTTGATCTCGATTTTTGAAAAGAAGAGTTCTTTTTTAAGAGATTTATAAAACTGCTGTTCTATTTCGGTCAATTCGCTTTCCATGGTCCACCTGAATTAATTATAAGGCAAACGATCGTTATGTGGATAAAGCGATAATATGACGGTTTTTTAAGGGCATTCATTTGAATTGAATGGTGGTAATTTAGTAAAATGTAAATGGCATGAAACAAAAAAATGATAGAAGAGGCTTTTCTTTAGCTGAATTGCTTATAGTAGTGGCGATCATAGGAGTCCTTGTTGCGATCGCGATCCCTGTTTTTTCTTTACTGCTGGAGCGTTCACGTGAAGCGGTAGACATGTCGAATATGCGCAATGCCTATGCGGTTTATACAGTAGGAGTCAATTCCGGCGAGATCAGGCAAGGCGAGACGTATTATTATGACGTTGTCTCTAATTCTTTAAGCAAGAATAACCGGCCTGAAGGTTATGGCAAAGCCGGGACAGAATCAAATAAATGGTGGAATGGAAACGGCGTGGCTCTGGGCGTTCCAAAAAACAAAACATTGCAGATCGAAATGGAACCTTCCGGCAACATCGTTTTTCGCTGGGGCGGAGCATATGCGGGGCTTAACGTAACAAATGCTAAGCAGTATGCGGTTTTAAATGAAGAAGACAAGATCGAACGCGATCTGATCCTGCTTGACACCTTGCAAGAAGAATTCAGGAATATGACCTATGGTCAGCTTCATGACTTGTTTTTTGACGAAAAGAATAAGTTGAGGCCGGAATTCAGCGGCAAATCGATCACCGGCAATTCCAACCAGAATCTGGTGCAAAGTTTAGATGGCTATATCTGCATCACGATTGCAGAAAGTTCTATCATTGATGGTGTAGTCAATTCTGGTGGACAATATCACAATACGATCTATCTTCCTGATCTGTTTCAGGATGCCGGATATAATATTTCCGGAAACACTAATGAAAACTATATCCTCAATTCAGTCAATGGCAGCGAAAACAGCAGCAATGGTGTGAACGCGAGGCTGTGGGTCAACCTCGGCATCAGCCAGAGCGAACTGCAGAATATCAAAGAAGGAAGCGAAAAATACGATATGCTTGCCAGCAATGCGTATACTTATCTTAAAGGCGCTGGCCTAAAGACCGATTCAAGAGTGAGCCAGTCAGGCCGAAGCGGTCAATAAAACAAAGATTAAATCTTTTAGATAGAAAGTGCGTATTACAACCATGGAGAAAAAGAATAAAAAGGGGTTTACTTTAGCAGAACTGCTGATCGTTGTGGCGATAATCGCTATATTGGTCATGATCAGTTTTCCGATCTTTACCGGGCAGCTGAAGAAAGCCAGATTATCAGTCAATATGGCCAATGCCAGAGCTGCTTATGCTGCTGCAGTAGCCTCGTTCTACAGTGACAACTGCAATCCTCCTCAGCTCTATACTTACGATATCGCTTCCGGAACTGCAACCAAGCAGGATCCGTTTGTAGATATGGGAAGTGAATACTGGAATGAACACTTTATCTATGAAAGCAAGTTTCAGGATTGGACCAATACCGAATTGGAGTATAGGATCGCAACGTCATGGCAGGTCATCTTTTATACAGACGGAAAGATCAATTTAAGAGCCATCTTTGATGGAGAATAAAGAAGATATATTTTATTTGAAATAACGGCATCATATCGGCATATGATGCTTTTTATTT
>JAFWKS010000296.1 GCA_017511325.1 Erysipelotrichaceae bacterium | reverse complement strand
TCGATCGTAATCTTCAGGAAAACTAATCCTGTTTGATCTGTTTTTTATCCAGATAGAGTTTCTTATCAGCTCTTTGCTGACATTTCTGGAAAGTATCCGGTTCTTCTTTTAACTCATCATAGCCGATACCGACAGTGAAATTGAAACCGATATTGCTTTCAACGCATCTTCTTTTCAATTCTTCTCTTATATCTTCTATAAACGGAATAAGTTCCTTTTCACTGGCCGGATGAATGATCATTATGAATTCATCACCACCGTAACGGGCGAGGAAAACCGGAAAACTCTTGCGGCTTATCACTTTTTTGAAAGTATCGGAAAGAATTATGAGAGCTTTATCACCTTGCGCATGGCCATATGTATCATTTATCAATTTAAAATTATTTATATCGAACATCGCAACATAAGTAAGTCTGTTGTCTTTGCGAAGATTTGCTTTCTGTGAGGTGTAGCGCAAAAGTTGACCGCGATTATTCAAGCCGGTAAGCGGGTCGACTGAGACCTGCCTTAAGATCATCTGGATAAAGAATACCAGCATCAAGATCGTTGAGGAATAGGCAAAGATCGGTTCATAGGGAAAGAAGAAGGTTTCGATCAGACCGCATGCAACAACCATCAGAGGAAACAGTCCAATGAACAGATATTTTCGTTTTTCGGATGGATTTTCTTCACTGATCGCTTTTCTTACTGAATAGTAGATAGTAGCTGCCAGATTTATATAAGGCGCAGTCAACAGAAAGACATTGAAACCGTCCTGTACTTCCAATGCATCATTGATCAGATAAGTCGGATTTATGAAATAAGTTACAATTAGAGCCAAAGTAGAAACGATGAAAGGGATCATCATGATGATCCTGAAACGCATGTCATTACGATTTTCGTATTGTTGGACAGCCAGTGCATATTCCATCCAGAAATAGGTTATGAACACCATGCCCAGATACAGGAAAAAGGAGTCGATGACCACAAGGAAACGAGTAGATTTTACGAAAGCAGAAACAAGAGCTGACCACAGGCAGTCAACGGCAAAATAAAAGATAAAAGATATGAGCGCATTATCATATTTGATCTGTTTTTCCTGTCTGTCTATGCCAAAAAGGTCATGCACAAGCAGGATCAGGAATATTATGATACAGACAACGTTTGCTTCTGTATAATGTACAAAAAAATAATTCACTTATCTTCTCTACAATACCATCATACACCTTTGAAAAAAGGAATATACCCAACTATCATTCATACTTTCATTAAAATCTGTTTTCAAATTCTGATATCGGGATCGGTTTTGAGATATAAAAACCTTGGAAATGACGACAACCCATAGCAAGCAGTTCACTCAGTTCTTCTTTTGTCTCAATACCTTCGGTAATGACGTCCATGCCTAATTCATAAGCCATGTTTATTATGGATTTCAGGATAATACGGCTGCGAGTCTTGCTGTTGATCTCCTGAAGCAAAGACATGTCTACTTTCAAAACATCGGCGTGGATCTGTTTCAGCATCGAAATAGATGAGAATCCCTTGCCAAAATCATCGATCTCTACCAGGAATCCCCTGTCTTTCAAGCGTGTGATAATCTTATTGCTTTCTTTCGGTTCCTCAAGAAGGCATGTCTCAGTGATCTCGAGCCTTAGTTTTTCTGGGTCGATCTGATATTTGTCTATAAGCTTAGTCAAGACATCATACACGTCCATACTGAAGAAGTCCTTGGCTGACATATTTACAGATATAAATAGATCTTCGTATCTGCTGCCCTTCCATTTGACAAGCTGTTTTACAGCACACTCCCAGATGTATGCATCCAGTTCATGAATAAGATTTGCC
>JAFWKS010000295.1 GCA_017511325.1 Erysipelotrichaceae bacterium | reverse complement strand
AGGTATTAAGATGGACCGTCGTCTGGGCAGTCTTTGCGACCTTCCTTAACTATATCCTGGGCATGATCCTGGCGATGATCATCAACAGGAAGGATACCAAGGGCAAGGCTTTCTGGAGATTCTGCTTCGTGCTCTCTATTGCGGTACCGCAGTTTGTCACTCTGATGATCATGAACATCATGCTTCAGCCTTCAGGTGCGATCAACGTCCTGCTTAAGAATCTGGGCCTGATCAGAGAATCTATTCCATTCTGGCAGAATGCCAATCTGGCAAAGTTTACGATCATTCTGATCAACCTGTGGGTTGGTATCCCTTATACGATGCTGCAGGTCACAGGTATTCTACAGAATATTCCGGCTGAACTTTACGAAGCTGCCAAGATGGATGGTGCCGGTCCGGTCAAGATCTTCTTCAGGATCACGCTGCCATACATGCTGTTTGTTACGACACCTTATCTGATCTCAAGTTTCGTCGGCAACATCAACAATTTCAATGTCATCTATCTGCTGTCCAATGGCGGTCCTACATATGTCGGTGATACCGCAGGTCAGACCGATCTGCTTGTAACCTGGCTGTATAAGCTGACCGTAGACCAGCAGTACTACAACCTGGGTTCTGTAATCGGCATCCTGACATTCGTCATCTTGACAGTCGTCACGCTGATAACTTACAGAAACTCAAGTTCATATAAGAATGAGGAGGCGTTCATGTAATGAAGGGCGATAAGAATAAAATGAGTCCACGCAGAAGACTCGTAAATCTGCTTGTGCATCTTCTGCTGGCTGTTTTGGCTATAATCTGGATCTTACCTATCTTCTGGATCATATTGACCAGCTTTAGAGCAGAACCGGGCGCATATACCAATACTTTCCTTCCTCAGGGTTATACATTAAACAACTACATAAAGCTGTTTACGGACAGAAACGTCCTGAATTTCCCGAAGATGTTCGTGAATACCCTGATCATTGCGATCGTCTGCTGTATCGCAAGCACATTCTTCATTCTTTCGGTTGCGTATTCGCTTTCCAGAATGCGTTTTAAATTCAGGAAGGCCTACATGAATATGGCAATGATACTCGGATTATTCCCTGGTTTCATGGCTATGGTAGCTCAGTATTTCATCCTGAAAGCTATGGGCCTTACCGAAGGTTCAATGGTCAGACTAGGCTTGATCATCGTCTATTCAGCCTGCACCGGCCTAGGCTTCCAGATCGCCAAGGGTTTCTTCGATACAATCCCTCGCTCGATCGATGAAGCTGCAGTAATGGATGGTGCTTCACAATGGGTAGTCTTCACAAGGATCACAATGCCTTTGGCTAAACCGATCGTCATCTACACGGTCATGACTTCCTTCATTGCGCCATGGGTAGACTTCGTCTTTGCGAAAGTACTGTGCAGAGCCAATGCCGATCAGTTCACGGTTGCTATCGGTCTTTGGAACATGCTTCAGAAAGAGTACATCTATCAGTGGTACACCTGCTTTGCAGCCGGAGCGGTCGTTATATCCATTCCGATCGCCGCCTTGTTCCTGTACATGCAGAGATTCTATGTTGAAGGCATGTCAGGTGCTGTTAAAGGATAATCTAAAAACCATAAATAACCGTACAGAAGGGCAAGGAATTGCCCTTTTTGTGTTGGCTGATTGCTGATTATTCAATAACCATAAAAAAGATCTATGTATCTTTCTTAAGTCTCTCATGAAACAGTGTGAATGATAGTATAAATCTCTTT
>JAFWKS010000294.1 GCA_017511325.1 Erysipelotrichaceae bacterium | reverse complement strand
TGTTTTTTCTTTGATGGTGAATTCGGCGATGCTTTGTTTGCCATCCAGGAAATCGACTTTCAGTATATGTTCGCCTGTTTCTAATGTATCCAGATATGAAGCCTTGAGCCTGATGATCAGACTTCCTTTTGTCTTTACATAAGCATCTTCATTAACGTCTTTTCCATCAATGCTCAGTTTATCGAACAGATCGAATGTCATGTCTTCATTTCTGCTTCTTTTGAAGACAAAGATCATTCCGTCTTTGTTTCCCTTTTCCCATTCCTTACCGGACACGTTGATGCATTCATAAGTTCCTTCTTTCAGAACGATGACCCTGCATCCTTTTTCAACACGAATATCTTTCTGTTTAATTGGATCATAACAGTCTGTCGCAACCTTAACATACGTCGCTCCAGATCCTGTTCCTTTAACTACTCCATTGTTGTCGATTGTTGCTATCTTTTCGTCCTCGCTGTCAAATGCGAAATAGCCATAGTCGGCTTCTTCAGGATAGATCCTGATCTCTATATGTGCATGTTCCCCTTGGCTGATATATAAAGTATCAGGGATCGCAAATGTTTCATAGACCGGACGATCATTTATCACCTTAACGTTATATGAACCTTTGACACCGGAAGCCAGGGTCGCCGTTATCGTGGCTTCTCCCGCTTTGTTCATAACGATAGTGCCTTTTTCATCTACTGTTACGACTTCATCGTCTGAACTGCTCCAGACTATCGACTTGTCCTGTGCGTCTTCCGGGAACAGAGTGTATCTCGCCCAGTTTCTGTTTCCTGGTTCTCCATAAACATCATCCATCAAGAAGATGATTTCGTTAGCTTTAGTGGCATCTTCCTTGGATACAAAGCATGCGGTAAAGGTTCGGTCATAGCTTGTGTCATCGACTTCTTCTATTATTTCCCCTTTTTCATCGAGCCAGCCCAGGAAGATATAGCCTTCTTTTTGAAGATCATAAAGGTCAACACAGTCTTTTCTTCTGCAATACCTGCGTATATCCAGCTGCCCATCAACGATGAAGTCAACCTTATGGATCGCATCATCAAGATCGGCTATATGTTCATCGATATAAGTGATGCGATAAGCAATCCTGTTTTTGAGATCATTTATCTCTTCCTCGTAGTCGTTTTTCTTTCCTTCAAACCAGTAGGCATAGTCATCTGCCTGTGACTTTCTGTTTTCTTTAATCCATCATACTATAAAAACACCGGTACATTTAATACCGATGTTTGCGTTGCTGTATAACTGAGTGTTTAATGTTCTTGCAGCATCTCGCTGACGATCTCGTTTCTTACGAATCTTCCTTCGTTGAATGAAGTTACCAGCTTTGATCCGCTGCATACGCAGTTAGAGATGAAGCTTTCACATCTTGAAAGGATATATACTGCATATAGATAGTTGACGGTCGTATCTTCTACCGAAGCATAATAGGCAGGGCCCGAATAAGTCTTCTTCTCAAGATCAGAAATGTATTTTAAGCCCTTGAAATCTGAGATGCTGTGTCTTTCCTGTGCTACGGCAAGTACCTTTCCCGGGAAGGCATTCAGCATTATCTCCAGGAAATTCGAATCTTCCGTTGCGACGAAGATCTTGTCGTATCCGTATTTTTCCATCCTTTCATTTATGATCCTGATGCAGTCGTCGATCGATGCCGGGTTATAGCTGCCCTTATAGTTGGCAATGATGATATCAGTGCCTCTTAACAGTACGCCCAGCACCTTCTTGTCGCCGATTATCTGATCGGCATACTCTTTCATCTGCTGAACGAACGTATCTTTCAGCATGTTAAGCTTGACATCAGAACGGCACAGATCCATGAAGTGGTTCAGAAGAAAGGCATTGAAACTCTTCACATAGATCGTGTTGTTATCATTTGAGTCTTCAGGAACTTCGCCGATATTGAAGTATTTGGTCAGCAGTTCGTTGCTGAAACGGGTGCTGTTTGGTTCGATAAAAGGCTTGATGTTATAACGATCCAGTGCTTTGCTTACAGAACTGTATGTAGACAGTATGCTTCCGATGCCTTCGGTCTTGCGGATCATAATCGAAAGATATTTAATTTTTTCTATCGACTCACTGGTAAGCCATTGCATGATGAACAGGGAATGGAACAGATCGAAGGTACTGTATCTTTTTGGATCTTCAAAATACGGATAATGTTCGTGCTGAACATAGAGACAGTTATCGGTCTGCGGTTTCTTGCTGCACTTCACCTTCTCACTTAGCCACGGAAACAGGCGCATGTTTGCGCTCCTGCATGTCACCTGCATTTTTGTGTTTTTTAATACCAGATCTGCAATGACTGCTGTATACTCGTTTGCTTCCTCAAAGAATATTTCATCAAATCCTTCCAGCAGATACATATTGATCTTGCTTAGATCGTTCTCGTTATAGAAATAATATGGAGGATAAAGCATCTCGCTTAAAAAGAAATCGCTGTTTGGAAAAGCCGGATCTTTTTTGGCTCTTACATCATTGTCTTCATAGACGAGATCATAGTCGTAGCCTTCTCCTTCTACATGGAACCGTTTTTCTCCCATGAGCACATACTTGAGCGCATTGTGAAAGACATTTTGGTCGTTGTTCAGTTTACGGTAATTGATATTGTAATCATAATCGGTGACAGTAAGCATCCGTTTGTCCCTTACCTTTCATTATTTAAAAATATTATAACTCGTCTGAAAATAAGATCGCTTTATACATGAGCAAGATTATCAATTGAAAAAGATCGTTTTCTGTTTGTTTATGTAAAACAGCAAGATCACGATCGCTGTTTTATAATCGGATGTACATCTTCAGTCAAAGCTTCTTCCATCTCTTCTTTAGAGATGTATTGATTATTGACCATCGTCTGCAGGACCCATTCCTGCCTTTTCTTTGCCAGTTCATATCCGTCAGAGAGCTGATAGACAGCCGGTGCATTCGGGATCCCCGCCAGCATCGCTGCCTGTGCCAGACTAAGATCATCCACATCACGATCATAATAGCCTTTTGCGGCATCTCTTATTCCCCAATATCCGTCTCCGTAATAGTTCATGTTCGCATATAAGGCAAAGAGTTCCTCTTTTGAATAGTTCTTTTCGAGTGCTCTCATCAGAAAGATGCCGGCCATCTTTTCTTCCGGAGTATTGATATAGCCTCCCAGATGCAGATTCTTGGCGATCTGTTCAGTTATCGTCGATCCGCCCTCTACAAAATCTTTGGCCTTAAAGTTATGGTAAATGGCTCTGCACCAGGCGACCAGATCATAACCTTCTCTGTCAAAGAAACGCTTATCTTCTACTGAGATCACCGCATTGATAAAATCCTTATCGATCTGATCGTAAGGTACATAATCATCTGTTTCTGTATAGGATCTTACTGCCTCATCTAACGGCAGTTCTTCCACTTCTTTTTTATAACGCAGATATCCCTGTCTGAATATGATCGCCGCAAAGACGAGCAGCATTATCAGAAGGACAGGAAAAATCCAGAAAAGTTTCTTTCTCATCGATTTTAAGTCCTTTTATTATTTTAATGATTCTTATGGTCTTTGCAAACGTCGCAAAGAATCAATATATTTAAGTTTTAATGTGTCTTCTAATAATTATTCCGTCAGTTCTCCACACAGATCTTTTTCCATCAGTGTTTTGATCTCTTCAACAGAATGGCACTTATTAAAAAGATAGTAGAGTTTCGTTACCGCTGTTTCGGTCGTCATGTCTTTTCCGGAAACTGCTCCGGCTTTGCGCAGTGCACTTCCTGCTTCATAGGCGGACATATCGACTATCCTTTTTGGGCATTGTGAGCAGACGGTGATGATGATGTCTTTTTCCTTCGCCTTCTGCAGCAGTTTGATAAGGACTCCGTTATCATCAGGAACATTTCCTGAACCAAAGGTCTCTATCACAACGCCTTTGAGTTTTTCGGTCAGTACTGATTCAAACAGATCAAAGCGGATGCCCGGGAATACCCTGATGACACCGATCGGCACATCTTCAAAAGTCCTTAAATGAAATGGTTCGTCATTATGCTTCAACAGAGCGCCTTCGTTATAGGCTATAGAGATCTCAGCGTTGGCAAGCACGGGATAATTCGGACTGATGAAAGCCCGCATGTCCTGAGCAGAATATTTTATTGCCCTGTTTCCTCTGATCAGCAGACCACCGAAGTAGATGCATACTTCACGTACCTTGCCTTCTCCTGCGATCATCATGGAAGTTATCATGTTGTCACGGCCATCGCTCCTTGTTTCGCATAGCGGGATCTGTGATCCGGTCAGGATGACAGGTTTATTCAGGTTTTCCAGCATGAACGACAAGGCAGAAGCGCTGTAGGCCATCGTATCGGTTCCGTGCAATATGACAAAACCATCATAACTGTCATAATTGTCACTGATAAGCTTGGCCATGCCGTTCCATTCTTTCACGCTCATCCTGCTTGAATCCAGCAAAGGGTCACACTCGATAAAGTCCCACTTCGGCATCCCCTGCGCTTTTAAAGAATCCATATGAAATATGGCGTTTCGGAAATATTCTCCATCGGGTCTATAGCCATCGGCTGTTCTGGTCATGCCGATGGTACCTCCGGTATGAATGATCAGTATCTTGCTCATGATCTTCTCTTCTTAAATTATAGTCTATCTTTTTTTATTCTCTTTAAGAAAAAGAGAAGCTCAGTGTTTGAGCTTCTCTGATTCAACTTGTCTTAGCTGTAATGTCAACTCATCTGTCTCCTGTCCTAGGCGGATCATAAGGAGGTATAGGTTCGTTTCTCTTCCATACAGCAGTGAAGGTGTGGTTATCAGTCACTTTATACGGATCTCCCGGATAATGGATCGACCCTTGCCAGTACACGAAGGTGTAGCCTTCCCTTGTTGGAGCTTCACGTATGGCTATAATGGTATCCTCGTCAAATGTCTCCGTTATCTTTCTCCATTCGTAGTTCAGGTCATAGGTAATGGTGTATTGAACAATTGGTTTTTCTCCGATCATAAACTCTACAATCTGATCATCTGTGGTATAGGCTATTTTGCCCGTTTCCGGGTCTACGATCTCCCATCTGTAGCCTTCGTTTATCTTGGCTTTTACCTGGTAATTGCCGACTTCTATCGCCTGGGCATCTCCCTGCTCGTTTATTGTTACGCCAGGAGTTATCGGCTCAAGCGTGTAGCATAAATAGCCTTTGACTCCTGTTTGAGGTTTGCCGTTGTAGTAATTGTTTTGACCCTCAGGAACCTTGACTTCATTCGCAAATACATAGCTGTATGTGCGCGGTCCATCCGGACGCATTCCTTCTTTGTATGAAACCACTCTAAGCGAGATCTTCTTTCTGCCTGTAGGCTTTCCTTTCGGATCGAGCTCTTCTTCTGTGGCATCAGCTCGGTTTACAGGGATCGGCGTGCCTTCATATGTATTCCAGTTATGATAATTATCTTCGTCTGTAGCATTAGGGTCAGTGGTCCAGAAGATCGTTGCGCCCTCTGTCTCACAGCTTAAAGCCACTCTTATATCATCCTGATATACTCCCGGATCTTTCGATGGGATCGCTCTGGCCACAGGATCAGCCGCAGCTTCGATCGCCTTGCCGACCACACTAAGCGAAACGCCTTTCTTGTTGTCTACTCCATATGGCAGTTCAACCGTACCGTTTGTCAGCCATACATGTGAATCGTATGGATCAGGACCCAAAGACCTTTCCGGCGTTTCCCAAAAGACCGTAGCCGCCATTGTGCTGCCGTCATTAAGTGTAATATTCACTGTTGTTGGCAGAGAACTCTTTACCTGGTCTGCTAAGGCGCCATATGGGATCCCTGTTACTTCTTTTGGTGGATATACCTTTTCTAGAGTATAGGTCGTCAGCGGGAATGTATAGCTGATGGAGTTGCTGTTCTTATCCAGCAGCGCTGTATTGTCGTTTATCTTAATGACCGGGTTTTCGGGATAGTTGAAGATCGCGGCAGTCTTTTCGTAGTCCGTACTGCTTTCTGTTTTTGCCAGTATATAATCTTTGCCTTGTTCATCCTTTTTTGGACTTAGCTTTACGGTTACCGTGTAGTTTGTAAGGTAATCAGCTTTGCCTTCTTTTGGCTGAGGCGACCATATGATATCGACAAAATCCGGATGGATCTGATACTGATTTGAGATAGTTACTTTCAAAGTGTCCGCATTGGCAGTTGTCTGCATATCCTCTCCTGCCAAAGGAGCGGTGATCTGTGCTGAAATGCTGTTTATTACCGGAATGTATTGGGCATCAATAGGTCCTGGGGCATCGCTTATGTCACTTGAAACCTTGATCTTAATTGTTTTGGATCTCAGATCCGACGGCTCTACCGGCGTGATTCCGCTCACCTTGCTGAAATCCCACATGAAAAATATTTCATCGGCAATAGTCGGAGCGCTGATCGTTATTTCATCTTCTGGATGGACGCTGTATATTACGGGGATTACTCCTTCAATATAGTTACCAAGATTAAGATCAAAAGGTCTTATAGAAACATCTATTTCTCTCGCTTCAGGAGGAAGCGCCGTTGATCGTTAAGGTTGCGCCTGTCTCAACATATATCAGCTCGCCTCTTTTTGAATAGTCATCATCCTTGACGTTGTTCCTGTCAAATCTGTGACCATGCATGTTCAGCGTTGCTTTGCAGTTTTCCGGTATATACAACCGTTCATCAAACTGATGGTCCTTATAATAATCCCAGTCTGTATACATTTCGATCGTGACTGTTTTGTTTTTATAATCATCTTCAAGGTCATCGACCAGATCTTCAAAATCATCGTATTTTTTGTCGTTAAGCGCGCCAATGTAGGTTGCTGCTTCAACAACGGCCATATTGAAGCATTCAAAAAAGACCAGTATCGCTACCAGCGGCACAATCAGTACATGAAGCAAACTGTTCTTTGATTTTTTCATTATATTTTACTTTATAACAAGGTTGTTCACAGTTACAGCAGACGGCTCAATAGCTTTCCTCCATGTTTTGGCAATTTTAAACACTAACGCAGAAAGATCGTTTCCAGGATCTTGAATATCAGATAGAAGATATGAATGAATATGACACACAGAGTGATCAGTCCGATCGTATAGCGGCCGCCACTGCCACATAGCTTTGTAATATTCATCAGCATGGTGTTTTTTTCATCGTGCATAAGAAACATGAAGTTCTTGTTGAACCTTTTATCGATCGCATATATGACCATGGCGATCATAAAGACCGTCAGGATCGAAAGCCAGACGCCTTTATACTGCATCGGGATTTCGCCGGCAAAAAAGCGGGAAAGCACATAGGCCACGATAAGCCCGTGATAGAGAAACTGATGATAGGTGAAAAAATTGTGCAACGGCAAATAGACGGTCGTCGGGTAGATCAGTGCCATGATGGCTCCCGGCAAAAAAGCGATCAGCAGCATCTGAGAGATGAACGTCGTTCCCTGCTGTAAAGAATCGGCGATAATGAGATATCCGGCCATCGAACAGATCTCCAAAGGCAGATAATTCTTCAGGTCGCCGTGTGTAATGGCGATGGTCGAATATTTGATGATCTCCGATAAAAGCAGCGTTCCGGCGATCACGATCCTGATGATGGATCGCGCTTCAAGGCTTGCTGATCTGTAGATAAAGACCACGGCTAAAGACAGGAAGACGGTTATGCCAAGCAGAAGAAAATGACCGGACGAAAAATGTCCGTAACCGACATCGTCAGGAACGGTATTAAGCTGATTCCAGAAATACCTCCTGTCTCTCATAATTTAAGTATAATATATAGAACCAATTCTAAAAATGCCTATAGAATATCATATATAAATTAAGGTATATATTTTTTGATACTAGATCGGATCAGAAATAGGTGATCTTGACTGTCTTGTCCATGCTTCTAAGGACTTCGCAGAGTTCATCGATCAGTTTCATCTTCAAGGAGATGGAGAGGTCTTTGTTGTTCTGATGGGCCGGATTTACGGCACAGCCTGCAAAAATAATGATATCGCTGGCATTTTCAAACAGCATTGAAGCCAGTCTTGAAGCACCATCGGTCTTATAGTACCAGTTGAAATAATCCTTGTTGCCGGCAGCAAAATCCCTGCCGTATTCCAGCACCCGATTGAGCGTGATCATACCCTCCGTGACCAGATCTATTCCTTCAATCGAAGAGATAGGCGGAATATCGCTTGGTGTATCATTAGGGATCGTTATTATATCCTTTTTCAGATAGCGGGCAACGACCGAAGCCGTCGTTCCGCCACTGACGATGTGCTTGCCTTTCTTGGAAAGGAAGAGCGAGACCATCCGGTCATCATCTTCCGGTATCGTGGAAGGACCGACCATCAGGGAGACCTGTTGTCTTTCTCTGATCTTGATGCAGGCTGCCGTCACATCATCGGTCGGCTTGTCTGCATAAAGAGCATTGCAGCGATCGATCAGTGTCGTCGCCAGTACTTTGGCACAGCTTTGTCTGGTCGTTGTTTCTTCCATGTATTTCATGACTTCCGGCAAGGTCCAGCCATAATTCAGCATTTCCCCGGCTCCGGCATTGATGACGCCGTCCGACATCATGAAAAAGGCATCATCGACCTGAGCTTCGAATTCTGCTTTCTCGATCCTTTTGCCATGGATCTCGCTGACTACATAATCAGGCAGAAAAGCCTTCTTGTTTCTGACAACGAAAGGCGATGGATTGTCATAGTTATAGATCGTGATCCTGCGGTCGTCTTTAACTCTGATCAAGGAGAAAGTTGAATAGGCCACTCCTCTGTCCTTGCATACCGGCAAGGTAGCGACGATGGTCTGTACGCATTGTTCGATATCGATGTCGTTGCCGACCATTTTCGACATCATGACGGAAGTGAGTGTTGAAAGGATGTTGGCTTTGATACCGCTGCCCAGACCATCTGCCAGGACGATGACATAGGAATCATCCGACAGTTTTCTGATCGATACGTTATCGCCGCACAGCGTTTCCCCAACGTGGTTCAAAGACACAAAACCGTAATCAGTATATAGTTCATTCATCGCTCTTCACCAGACTTTTCAGTTTTTCCAGCGCGATCTTGGTCTCGGCTGTCGTCTCACCCAAAAGTGAAGCTATCTCATGAACGGAGCGCATATTCTTTTCCAGCAGAGAGTCCGTGATCGAAACGGTATTCTTTACGAGTTCCTGATAGCTGTTCCTGCTTTCCTCTTCATTCGTCACATCGCGGAAGACGCAGACCAGGACCTTGAATTTCCTGTCGTAGGAGATCGTCTTGACGACATAGCGCTGATATTCCTTAAGGTATTCGCTCTTGGCGAAGATCTGCTTTCCTTCCAATACCTCCAGGAAATCTGTAGGATCAAGGATCGAAGCGATATGCTGGTTTATCAGAAGATCAGGAGAAGGAATACCGACAAGACGGCACATCATGTTGTTGATAAGACCGATGTTGAGCTCTTCATCAAGAACGATCAGACCGTTCGGAGTATTGTTGATGATATTGTTGGCTAAGGACTGGGATTTTTCCATCAGAAGCGGAAGACACATATCGATATTCGCATAGCCTTTTAAGATAGCGACAGCTTTATCGTGACAGGTATCATATCCGCAGCAGCCGCAGTTGAGCCTGTCTTCGACGTTTTCTTTTCCCATCTTCTTGAGCATCTCGTTTATCTCTTCTTCCGAAGGCTGACGATGAACGATCGGGGAACGATCATAAGTGGTGACGATATCCGCAAGCTCTGTCATGCTGTATTCAAAATCTTCTGAACCGGCATATTCGTTTATCAGCATGCTGTTCATGGCCTGTGAATTGTTGCGCTTTCTGGCCACCGGACCGCAGATGCAGCTTCCTTTGCAGGCCGACATCTCAATGAAACAGTTGTGGATCTTGCCTTCTTTGAGATCCTGCAAAGTGGCGATAGATTCATTCATACCGTCAACGACGATGTAACTGTGATTTTTGCTCGTACATTCCATCGTGCGGATGATGCCTCCGCCGGTCGGAAACAGTCGGGCTTTGGATCTCTCCTGTTTCTTTTTGTCTTTAGTTGTCAAAAGCGTGACGTTTTCTTCTTCAAGCCACTGATCGAGCTCTTCAAAAGTCAGTACAGCATCGATGTATTGGCTGTGGTCACCTTCATCTTTTTTTGCGATACAAGGTCCGATGAACACGACTTTGGCGTCTTCATAACGTTTCTTGATATTCAGTCCGTGTGCGCACATCGGTGACAAGACATCTGCCAGATACTGCTTGCATTCAGGATAATGCTTAAGGATCAGGGTATTGATGCTGTGGCAGCAGGAGGAGATCAGAACATCTCTTCCTTCATTCAACATAGCGTCATACGCCTTCTTGACGATCGTTGCACCGATCGCTGTTTCTTCCACATCGTAAACACCCAGCTTTTTTAAAGTCGCAGTCATGCAGTCGATATCACTATTCTCATAATAGGAAACAAAGCTTGGCGCTAAAGAAACGATCACTTTATCGCTCTTGAGCATCTGTTTAACTTTCGATAGATCATTGCGGATGACCTTCAGCTTTGACGGGCAGACGTTGTAACAGGTCCCGCAGAGCACGCAGTCTTCATGAATGATCGAAGCGCGGTTGTTTTCAAATGAGATCGCCTTGATAGGACAACTGCGTATGCATTTGTAGCAGTTTTTACAGTTGTCGGTTTTACTGGTGAGACATCTTTCCATTTTCTTTTCTTCCTTATCGTTGTGTTTTGCCAGAGAGTTCAGTTGGCTTTAAAGATAGTAATATATTCATGTTTCGGCTCATTATGCGAAAAAGAGTCACAGATGGTGTGACTCTTTTGTGATCTATTACTGATGTTTTACACGTCTTTTATGGCTGTATAAGCTTCCGTAATAGAGATTTTGTTTCATTATTTTTTGCTTAAGTATTCGTCAATAGACTTGGCAGCCAGTTTGCCAGCACCCATTGCGCTGATGACTGTTGCTGCACCGGTTACCGCATCACCGCCTGCATAGACATGATCGCGGGATGTTAAACCGTCTTCGTTAATGATGATGCCGCCGTGAGAATTGACTTCCAGACCCTTTGTCGTATTCTTGATCAACGGGTTAGGTGAAGTACCGATCGACATGACGACACAGTCAACATCCAGAACGAATTCTGAACCCGGGACTTCAACAGGCTTTCTTCTACCTGAAGCATCCGGTTCGCCGAGTTCCATCTTGATGCACTTGATACCAGTTACGAAACCGTTCTTTGGATCTCTTGGATCATCAGGGTTGTTGTAGCCCAGGATCTCGACCGGATTGTTGAGCAGTCTGAAATCGATGCCTTCTTCCTGTGCGTGTTCGACTTCTTCTTTTCTGGCTGGGAGTTCTTCCATTGATCTTCTATAGACGATATAGACTTTCTCAGCACCCAGACGCAATGCCGTTCTGGCTGCATCCATCGCAACGTTACCGCCACCGACAACAGCGACCTTGCCGCCCTTCATGATCGGTGTAACAGGATCTTCACGATATGCTTTCATAAGGTTGGATCTTGTTAAGAATTCGTTTGCGCTGTATACGCCTTTTAATGATTCACCCGGAATGTTCATGAAACGAGGCAGACCGGCACCTGAACCTACGAATACTGCTTCATAACCCATTTCGAACAGTTCATCGATCGTCAGGGTCTTGCCGATGACGACGTTGGTATCGATATCGACACCGAGTTCCTTCAAAGTTTCAACTTCCTTGGCAACGATCTTCTTAGGCAATCTGAATTCAGGGATACCGTAAACGAGAACGCCGCCTGCTGTATGTAAAGCTTCAAAGACTGCGACCTTGTAGCCCTTCTTGGCCAGGTCGCCTGCACAGGTAAGTCCGGAAGGACCAGAACCGACGATTGCAACTTTATGACCGTTTGCAGCAGGTACCTGCGGTTTAGCTGTGTTGTGTTCGTTATGATAGTCTGCAACGAAACGCTCC
>JAFWKS010000293.1 GCA_017511325.1 Erysipelotrichaceae bacterium | reverse complement strand
GGGGCAAAGGAGATCACAAAATGGTACCCCTGCCTTCCGTAAAGCTTGCCGAAATCTTTCTTGGTATCCATCATGGCCTGGTAAACCTGCTCCGGATCCGTGCCGACATTGCCGCCGACCCAGAGGCCACCTTCTGTCTTCTTCGGATTCATGATATACCGGATAGCGTTTTTAAGATGTGCGGACGGTGTCCTGTTTTTGGCTTCCTTAATGTTCTTCAGAACCGTAACTGCCATTTTCTTCCTCCATCCTCAACATAAGCGCCTTGATCCGTTTTTGAAAATCGCCAAGTATCTCTGAAGTAAATGTTTCGTCAACCTTTGCACCCTTGCGTGAAAGATAAATCTCGATCTGCCCCAGCCTCGTATTGATCTCCGCCAGTTCCAGCCGGATCTTCTTGAGTTCCAGGCTCCGGTTCAGAATCAGGATCTTCTCCCTGAAAAACTCGCTTAAGGAAAGCTCTTTTATTCCTTCTGTCATGCTGTCTCCGGCAGTGCTTTTTCCGCTGTTTCTATCCTGCAGCATCGCCGTGATCCGATCCATTTCCGATGCAGTAAAGCGTATCGTCACCTTTATTTCTCTATTTTCCTTTTCCAAAAGTGCTTGTATACCTCCTCCTGTATTTTTCCGGATGCTGAAGCTCATCATCATACATCGCCCGTATGGTGATACCGGAATCCGGATCGTTGACATCGGCTTTAGTGATCCGGCAAAGCTCCTTGATCATTCTGTAGACAACTTTCTTTACAGCCTTGATTTCTTTTATTATGGTTTCCGTCTGATCATCCGTCAGCTTCTGATTCTGCACTTTTTCCTTTGGTATTTCTTCGCCTGATCCTCTTGCCTCTAGCAGATCCAATGCTTCTGAGAATATTTCACCCAGACGCAGCCTGGTGGCATCCTTGATCTTCATTGCTCTTTCGTAGTCTTCATCTTTTACAGAAATCGTCTTCGACATGTTTCTCACCTCCCGGAATCAGTTTGATCAGAAAAATCACAAAAATCTTTTTTACAGTTTTTAATCACAAAAATCAGAAATGTGATTTTTTCGAAAAATCGCTATAATCCACAGAACGATCACTGTCTCTTTTCTCTCTGCTTCTTTCGACTATGAGTGATCGAAAGCCTTTGTTTTCAATGGTTTCGGCATAAAAAGAGGCCGTTTCCCAAATCAGAAAACGGCCCTGCGTTACAGTATTTAATTGTCTAAAAATCATAAAACTGTTACAGAATCAGAAAAATCACAAAAATCATAAAAAAGATAACAGCAAAACCCTCTTATTGACCCTGTTATGGCAAGATACGCATTTTGTCTTACGAATCAAAATGCTGACTTGTTAAGGCACGCCCTAAGACCCCTTCCATTTCGTGAATAGTTGAACGGTGCACCATTTTCGGCATATCGTTCAGGCATGATGGTCGCCAACGTGTCGTTGTTGGGGTGTGCTTATCTCGTCGTCAATACCCTGATTTTCTAATCTGTATGAAGATGATCTCACGCCATTCTGCTTTTTATTTTACTATACCCTGAACGTCGGATAAACGCATCGCTTCAGAAGCGACTTTTCAGCGGAACGGCAGCCCGTCATAAAATCC
>JAFWKS010000292.1 GCA_017511325.1 Erysipelotrichaceae bacterium | reverse complement strand
TAATGCACAAAATAGAGCCTTGTAATTTAAAAATCAAACGCAATAATCTGCGTTTTTTAAATACCTTGAATATCAAGTTGAAAGGAGTAACGCAATATGTTAGATTTCATAAGATACTACCAGGCCTGGTCCAATGAACTAAGGACCATGAAAAAGGAGGACAGGGAAAAATGGATCTTCCGCTATGCAGTAGCTTTTCTGATCATTCTGTTTATTCATCTGTTCGTCTTCAAAATGTACAGATACCTGTTCTTTTTCTTTATCGCCATCTTTATCAGCTTTTTCTGGCTGGTGTTAGGTACTGTAATCTTCTACAAGATCAGGCCGCTGATTCACACCAGAGTCAAAGGAATTGACGAGAAGGGCGAGTTTATAATCGATAAGCCTGACGGCTCATACGCCGATTTCATGGACGACGATCAGATAAAGAATTCCGATGCCTACGAGGTCAAGGAACTCGAAGATGATAATGAGATCCTCTATGGCCAGCTTGATGAATCCACGGGCGGCGAGGAAACGGTCTTTTTTACCAAGTATAAAGAAGGCGCTCCCGGCAACAGACACCACATTTTTATGGGTATATCCGGTGACGGTAAAGACTACGTCTTGCTCTGGAACAATATCCTGAAGGCAATTGAGCGAAAAGAATCCTTTGTCGTCATCGACCCGGCATCGCAGGCCTACAACAACACCTCGGTATTTGCCGAAGACAACGGCTATAAGACCAAAGTCATCAACTTCAAGAATAAGCACAAATCCAATTCCTACAATATCCTGGAGGAAGTCCTGGATGATAAAAGCGGCAGAATAAGCATTGACCGTCTGAATAAATGGATGAATATCCTCAAGACCAATACTCAGGTCGAAAAGAACTACTGGTTCGGTCTGGCTGTCTCACTTATCTCCTTTCTGGTCTCCTTTGCAGCCTACATCAGGGAAAGCGAGATCATGAACAACTACCAGAGCCTTTATCTGTCTTATTCGCGCAGAGAAGATGAAATATACGATACAATGATAAACAGCTTTGTGCCGTTCCCCTGGGCTGAAAGAAGGATCAGAGATATAGCCAAAGACGATCCGGACATCGAAGAGAAGATCGCGGCCTGCAGAGTTTCCAGTAACGGCTTCAATATCGACGTAGTCTACAGAATGCTGCAGAGCGTCAAAGAGACCATCTCCTTTGCCCAGGCTTCAAAAATCCCTAAGTGGCACCCGGCCTATGATAAATTCATTGCCTACCAAAATAACGTCGGCGGTGATGCGGCCTTCCAGGGATCCATATCCAATGCCCAGCAGATCTTTGAGATCTTCAATGATCCGGAAACAAGAAATCTGCTTTCAAAGCCGGATATTCACCTGAAGGATCTAACCTCGGAACTGACGGGATTCTATATCATCTCCGATACGACATCAGACGTTTTCACGCCGATCATGTCCATCCTGATGTCCTTCATCATCATGGACGTCGATGAAGCCTGGGATAAAGCCAATCAGGCCAGACTCGCAGGCAAAGACGAGAAGCGCTTAAGACTGTGTATGTTTATGAACGAGTTTTCTTCTTTAGGTGTTCTGGGTGGCGATCCGGAGTGGCTGACCAGAACGATGGATAACATCCGTAAGGCCGAGATCGATATGTTTCTGGTCATGCAGCAGATCGCCGGATTCTATTCAAGATACGGAGAAGGCTATGCCAACGGTATTATTTCCGATATCGCCACGATCGTCTGTATCGGCGTCAATGACCCTAAGACCAAGGAATTCATCATGAGCAGACTCAATAAGACTGAAAGGGCACAGCTCAATCATAGAAATGAATCGACTATGCTTTCGATCAAGGAAAAAGATCTGATGTCAGGATCAGATCTGGATCTGATGCGCAACAGGGTCCTGGTCATGAGACACGGTTCGCAGCCGTTGAAGATCAAACCGATCACCTGGGATGAAAATCCGATGAAGAAAAAGGTGAGGGTGCGTTCGATCCTGGAACACGTTTCCGACGAGGATGAAGATCTGTTCAGCTATTTCAACGTTCTGGAGCCTGTGCAGGAAATAAAGCCTGCTGTGCACGCGACAGCTGAACCCGCCCCTGAAAAAGGAGGACAGGCAGAACAGAAAAAGCCTGAGCCGACGGCTCAACAGAACTCCGATAACTTCTTCGCCGCAATCACTTCTAAGCCGAATAAGACCGATCCAAGCAGCGAAAAGGAGGACAGGGAAATTCACCCGCTGGAACCTGAAACGATCGCTCCGATCAAAACAAGGCAGGTCAACATCAAAAAGAAGAAGAAAAAGGCTGAAAGCCTTCTCGACAACAACGAAGCAGGGGAAGCGCCGTTTGATGATATCGGCCTCTTCTGATACATATTTAACTCATAACAAAAGGCAGTCGTCTATATTGCGGCTGCCTTTTTTTAATTTTTCAATCGGGTTTTGCAGAAACTGCCTTTGATCAGCTGAAGCTGGCCGTCGTGCTATCAAATACATCCTTCTTCGGGATCGTACTTGAAATGGTGATTTCCTTAATGTTGAGAGCGATCGTTCCGTTGTGAGGCACGATACCTCCCGAGATGGCCACCATCTGCTGCGCCCCTTTCTCGATATGGCCTTTCAGCTGAGCGATCATGCCCGGATCGACCGTTGTGGTCATTTCGAATGTCTGATTCCCCGGGAACAAGGGAACTTCGACCGTTACGGCATTATCATTGATTCCGAGTAATTTCCCTACGATATGAAAACTGTTTAGCATTTTTTTATTTCTTCCTTTCTTTCGCAATATTCCTGGGCACCCAGGTGCCCAGGAGTTTTATCTGATACCGTAAACCGTTTCTGTATAACTCAATATGACATCGCACATTGAGGATATTAACCTTACTTCGTCTTCTGAGGGCAAAATAAGGCGGTTTCCGTCGTTTTTGACAAATAATGATAAATTATACATGGCACCATTGATTGAACCCCACAGAGCCTTTAAACAGGCCGAGAATTGATTGTAATCAATGTCGGACTTGTTGTTGAGATATATTTCATCGTTTTCAAGCAGATTTTCGGCATATTCCTTAAGGTTTTTGCAGGTGTTCCTGACCTTGATCGGATCATTGTCGTAGTCCTGCCATTTGGACCAGTCTCCCAGGATGTCGGACATTTTCGATCTGATCGAATTGTCCTTGTCGGAATAGACGAAGTTATCCGGCAAGGCATCAGGGAGTTCGACGGATTCGATGGCATCCTCCGCCGGACTCTCCTGAGCCTGAACCTCTTTTTTTGTTTCCTCCTGAACCGGTTCTTCTTTAATTTCGTCCTTGACTTCTTTGACCGGTTCCTTCTTTTTATTTTCAGCTCCCGGCTTATCGTTATCCAGTTTATTCATCAGATAAGACCCCAGGAACGTCAGCAGCAGACCGGCGACCGTAAACTCAATATAGAAATCAGCTTTCATCGGAAACGCTTTGGACAGTGCATATCCTGCAAGACACAAAGTCCCGAATATGAAGGCTATGATCCCCAGAAAGAATGTCCAGCCTGCAATAAAATGCTTTGTTTTGTCAGACATAGAAATTCTCACCTCCCTGGTACACGGCCGCCTTAAGCTGATCCATGTCATTCTTCATTTTTGCGAATGACATCTTTGTATTGTTCAGCAGTGCTGTATATTTCTTTTCAAGATCACTGCATTTTTTCATAAGAATCTCGTATTCCATAACGATCCTGACGTAATCGTCCTTATCAACTGTAGGATTAAGATAAGCGTATTCACCATCGGTTATTTCTGTTAACCCGAACATTTCTGCAACGCTTTTACTCATAATCCGCCTTCCTGCCGTATCTGATCCATTCAGGATCGGCATTGAGAATCACACACAGTTCATATATCGTTTCGTCTTTCGGGACTCTGTAGCCGTTCTCGTATTGCTGAATCATTTGATAGGTTACACCTAACTTTTTGGCAATATCTCCCTGCGTCATCCGTGCAGCAAGTCTGGCTTTTTTGAGTCGGAATTTGATTCCGTCTTTGATTTGTTTCTGCTTATTTAACCACTGTTCGTTTACCATGTCACAACTCCTTTCCTTTGGCTTTAAATTTTAATAACCTTAATTCCTTTTCTTTCGGCCTGCCTTTCAAGAGCCTCGTTCGGCCCGAATGTTACAAAGTAGCCGTTTGCCTCTGAGGCGTATTTCAGCATCGTGCTGTTCCTTACGTGTCCTGCGCGGCGCTGGAACTTTTCCCATTTCGGTTTGAAGACGACTTTCTTTACCTGCATCTGCTGCGCATACTGATCGGCGAAGACGTCAACGCCTTTGTTTTCCCCGCCGTGTACGATGGTGAAATTACCGGAAGGGAAGAGCCTGTCCATGGTCTTTTTGAAGGTGTCGTAGCTGTCGATCTCGCCTTTGACGACAATCCTTGTTTCGCTCATGTCCTTAGGTTCCTCTTTGACCGGAAGATCATACGCATTAATATGGATTGTTTCCGGTTCAGGCCCGACGGCTTTGCCGAATAAGGCAGGCAGGGTATGGTTCGGGGCGGTCATTTGTCTGATATATCCCTGAGGGTAATATTTGACCTTGCCTATCATTTCCCCGGATACGCCGTATTTGGCGTTATATCCGAAGATGTTGATGTATGTATCAAGATCATCTCTTTCCGATGCCATGGCCTTGCATACGGCAAACAGGGCATTTGTGTCGTCCTTGGCAAGATGCGAGTTTCTGACATTACTGAGTTCATAAGCCTGAATAGCATTTGCCAGCTTGTGAGGATAGGGACGTCTGTCCTTGTAGACGGTCAGGGTATCCAGGTAATCGCAGTCATCGATCAGGCTTTCCTTTCCGCATCTTTTGAACGCTTCCCTGATGAAGCCGATATCAAACTGGGCGTTATGTGCAACCAGAAGGTTTTTGTGCTCTGTCGGAATGAACTGGGCCAGTTTCTCGACCATGATCTGTTCACTGACTCCCTGTTCATCCAGCATCTGCTGGCTGATCCCTGTAAGTTCCGTGATTTCCTGCGGGACCTGAGTTTTGACATATATGTCCTGCGGCAGGAAGAATCCGCCGTAGAAGTTGTCTTTGTTGGTCGATATAAAAGACAGCTCAATGATCCTGTCGTTAACAGAATCAAAACCTGTCGTTTCAGTATCGAAATAGATGATGTTGTTATAGTGATTGTAGATATTATCCATCAGCATATATCGCTCTTGCTCCTTTTAAATTAAATTACTGTCTTTATACTAGCATACCTATGGTGCCATTGTCAAGTGTTATTTTCCATTAACGCATGGTGCCATTGTGTGATATAATAACTGTACTTAAATATCTTGTTCGTTAAAAAACTGTTTTGGGCGCTTTTATGCGTTCCGCCAAAGTAATTTGGCCGATCAGTTAATTCCTGAAAAGAAAAAGCTTTTTTAGCTATATTCCTCAAAACGAACAGGATATTTTTTTTAACGCGTAAATCCTGTGCGTTAAGAATGTGCTTTTGGATGTAAGCATGAGAAATAAAACATAATTTTTTAAAGATTTGTTTGTTTTCATTCTTTTCACTTTTTACGGGGAGGAAAAGATCATGAAACAAACAAATCAGTTCAGGCTTTTGCTTGAACAGCTTGCAGAAATGCAAGCAAAAAAACCGGTACATAGTACCGGGGGTTTGAATTCCTCTGCGCAAGCAGGAAAGACGCATATACACAAGTGTATATGGGAGAGCCAGTGAAGGCTGTAAAATCTCTCAAAAAAGGATAAAGGATACAGGAGAAAGTCTCTTAGACCTCTTGAATCGTATTTATCATTCCTTAAACATTGGAGAGAAATCTCTAACGCAGAGGTGGAGCATATCAGCTCGTACTGCGTTACAAAACACTGGTTTCTCCCTTTTGTGTAACAATTGCACGGGGAGCACAAGGGGGAGCCATGATGCCTCCTTTCGAGCACCTTCGAGTGTGACACGTTCGTTGCCATGGAAATGATCGGGAGAGTCAGTGAAGACTGTAAATAAACACAGGAGGACAACATGGAAAACTTGAAAATAATGGCGGAGGCTCTCAGAGCTAACGCCGAAGCTCTAAGGATTTTGGCAGATACACTGTCAAAGTCCGGCATCGATCCTGACAGGGTAGATGCCCTGTTTGAAGCAGCATCTGAAAAAGATGCTGAAGCAGACAGCATAGAGGCAAAAATAAAAGACTAGGAATTTCTCCTAGTCTTTTATTGTTTTGGCAATGTATTTATTTTCAAACTTTATTTTTTCCAGCAATTCTTTAGATAAAGGAGCATGAACGAATATCTTATCCTTATTTTCGTTTCTTTGAGTTTCGTCCTGTTTTCTTGAGTAGAAATCTAATTCCGAAATGATACAATCATCAGCCAGCTCAATTCCAAGTACATTCAAACATTTTTTAACATTCCACGCCGTCCTTCCGTCAAGTTCACTTGGGAACGCTGCGGCACAATGATCATGGTTATGAATCTGTATAACTTTTTTGCATTCGGGAAATTGACATATAAGTTTTTTTAATGTAGACGATGTCTGTGTTCCGGAAACAGAGTTTGTTGTATTGTTATCTGACTTTACCATTCCAAGATAACTATTATCTGCAGAGAAGGCGAGATATCTGACTTCTTCCTGATCGAAACTTCTCATGTCCCCACATATGTCCAGCAAATTAACTCCATTGATGTTAGTGTTATGGAATGAGAACATATTGATATCGTAATTGGATTCAAACGTTTTAATCTCAGTATCGGTAAGGATTTCTTTACTAGCAATATCCTGAATTTCCTGATCGGTATAATGGTTTTTTCCAATTAATCGTTCTGATTGTAAAAGAGCTGCTTTCATTTTGATTACTTTTGATGTTGCGTCTTTCAATGTTTTTTCAAGATACTTATTTTTTAGAGTCTCGGCTTTTATTTTCAGTTCGTCTTTCGTCATTTAATTAACCTCCTTTTAATATCTATTTAGGTCTTTCTCCGTTCCCCGCATTCAGACTTATTAGGGAGGGTATTCAGATTTCAATGAACCTTTTTCGACTATAAAATATCATAAATATGGCACCATGTCAAGTAAATTTTTCCATGTAGTTATTATCTTTGCTTAATCTGGAGAAACAGTCATAATCGGTCAGAATATAATCGTTCGCCAGGACCATCCCTTTTTCAGACAGCTCATTGCTTAGCTTTTTTATAGTTTCGTCATCATCTTTATCGGTATTTGCACAAATGCAATGAGTATGATTATGTACAGAAATCACGTATCTGCACTCAGGATATCTATCATATAAATCGGCTTTTATATTATTGAATACCTCATTGCTTATATACATCTCGTTGCATGTTCCCTGTAAACATCCGAGATAGTTCTTGTTTTCGTCAAATGCGAATAATTTGAATATTTCATAATCGATTCCAACCATATCCTGACAATAATCCCTTACATCGAAGTCAAGACATCCACATGAACTGTGATTGCTCATGTTGGCCGGATCATATTGCGCTTCCATCAGTTTCATATTTTTTTCCGGGACGGTGACTTTATTTGTGAGAGTATTTATTTCGTCGTCGGTGAAATTATTTTTACCCAGTAGTCTATATGTTTCGAGAATTTCCTTTTCGATCATTTTGAGATAATTAAGCGTATATTCCAAGTCTTTATAGAAATATTTATCTTTTTGGGCTTTTGCTATATTTTCTATGTTTTCCATTTACACCTCTTTTAAAATTTACATCTTTAAAATATCATAACGATATACAAATGGCAAGTAAAAATTTCCATGATATAAAGACATAAACCGGGGTTCGCCCGGTTTAATAAATAGCTACTGAATGTGATTTACTGTCCCTCTGTTTTCTTGCCCAGGGCATCCGCAGATGCCTGTGCCTGCTTCAGCATGGCTTCAAGCTTTTCCTGTTCCTTCAGGGCTTTGGAATACTGTTCGATCTGGCCCTGGATCTCTGAGATCTTTTCATCCCAGTCAGCTTTGACCTGCGCACGCTTGTCATCCAGCACCTTAAGTGCTGCATCTCGTTTCTCCTCAAGGGAAACTTTACTTTTTTCCAAGCCCTCGACCTTGGATTTTAACTGTTTTATATTCATACTTTTAATCCTCCTTGAATAGTCTGGCCTGAGTACCGAAATACCCCATAATGACCAGGTCCTTAATAAGTTTGAAATCTTCCTCTGTAGCGACATTTTTGCCGCCGATCTTGGCGATGAACTGGCCCTTGTTGTAGAAGACATCGCCTGATCTTCCGTCCTCCAGAACAAACTGGAACGTTCTTTTCTTTTCCTTGCGGAAACCGTTCATCGTCACCGTTCCCACGCCCTTCACATCGAGCAGAAGGGTAGGGTCAGGAACTCTATAGTACCTGTGATACATATTGGAAACGCGCTTTTTGTATTTTTCATCGGAAGCGTACATTTCCCTGTTTTGTTTTAGATCTCTTTTTGTAATCTGCACTTAGTCTTCCTCCTTCTTCGCTTCATAGAAATCAATGAGCGAACCGACTTCTTCCTTGCAGGCGGAGCATCTGAAGGCCTCGTTCTTATCCGTGATGATCTCTTCATAGATCTCAAGCAGCCCCCATAAAGCTTTGGCTTCCTTCAGGATGTCCTTGAAACTGAGGCTCTTATCCTCGGACTTTGACGATGTCTTTGGCGCAACGACCTCATTGTCGTCGACCGGGGTCTGGCCTGCCAGAGCCTCCGGCAGCTTTTCCTCTTTCGGAAGCAGCTTGTTGATGACCTTTTTGATGGTCTTGTTTGAATAATCCACTGTCGTCAGGAACCTGATATATGAGCACCTTGCCCTGAAGTTGTTGGCAAGGAAGTTTTCCGGATCCTCGACATATTTCGG
>JAFWKS010000291.1 GCA_017511325.1 Erysipelotrichaceae bacterium | reverse complement strand
GGTTATTGCAGCTCCGGCCACTTCACTGCACCATTTGCAGATGCAGTCGTTGATTTCGCTCATAAATGCCCCGGGCGGGATCTTTAGCTTCTCGACCTGATCTAGTTTAGTTTCCCATTCGGCCGTCATTTCCGGAGATTTAAGATCTTCGACTGGAAACATTTCCATCAGGGCCATCGCATTTTCTGTCGGCACGATCGACTTCTTTTCCATGTGACAGTATCTGTCGATTACCGTCTTGATGATATTCGGCTGCGTCGATGGCCTTCCTATACCGCCATTATTTTTATCCTTAAGCATCGCCTTCAATTTGGCATCGTCTATTTCCTTTGAACAGGTCTGCATGGCCGTTAGCAGCGAGGCTTCCGTATAACGCTTCGGCGGTTCTGTTTTGCCTTCTTTCTGTTCATATTGACCGCTAACGACCTGACTTTCCGCTAAGGCCGGAAGAAGCACGTCCTTGACCGTAGCGTCAGCGACAACCATCCAGCCGGGATATTTAACGATCGATCCACTGCTTTTAAAGACTACGCCGTTATCGGTAGTCTCTACGGATGTTCTTTCCAGGATCGCGTCATCATATATCGTTCTGATTATGGACTTGGCGATCAGATCATAAATCTTCTGTTCATCGTCAGATAAGGAACCGGGAACCTTTTCGGTAATACACAGGGCGAAGTGCGACTCTACTTTGGTTGTGTCAAAATGACGCTTTGTATATTTCCTGTCCTCCTTGATCCACTTGCCGTAGACTGGGTGCGATTTTAAGTTGTTCAGGTAGATATCGACGTTTGTTTTCATGTCATCGGGCAGGTGCCTTGAGTCTGTTCTCGGATAGGATATAAAGCCTTTGTCATATAAGCTCTGCATGATCTCCAGTGTCCTGGCGGCACTCAGCCCGAATGCTTCGTTGGCTGTACGATACATATCTGCGGAATTAAAGAGCAAAGGCACTTCCCTTTTTACATCTTTCTTCTCGCATTTGGTGATTATACCTGTCCCCTTTAAGGCAGACAGAGCGCCGTTACAGAGGTTTATATCTTCATAACGGTCAGTGATCCCTTCATATGTTTCGCCACTGTCCGTGGCGAATGTTCCCTTGATCTGCCAGAAAGGCTTGGATACAAAGTTTTTGATAGCTTTTTCTCTTTCGACGATCAGGTTCAATACGGCAGTCTGAAGTCTTCCAATTGATACGAGAGGAATATTAAGCGCGCCTGAATATTTAAGCGTAGCCGCTGCCGTCAGATTGGCTCCGACTACCCAGTCGGCTATGGAACGGCAGTTACCGGCAAAAACAAGCCCTTTTTCCTGTGATCCGTCAAAGGCGTCATCATAGGCTTTCTTTAAACCGGCCTGCGTTGTTGAATCAATATTCATGCGCTTGTAGGGAATCGAGTTTTTATTCAGCAAACGGCATACGTAGCTGAAAATGAGACTACCTTCTCTATCAGCATCAACGCCGGAATATATAACATCCGCTTTATCAAAACACTCGTCAATGATTTTTAACTGTTTTACTGCATAAACATCGGATTTGCCGGTTTTTCTTCCTGTTTTGTAATCAGTTCCTTCTCTGATCTTTATCTGATATCTTTGAGGAATAAAAGGTAAAGGCATTTTAGACCAGTTTTTGTAATCAGGATTATAATCCTGAGCCTGATACAGTTCACCCAAATGCCCCTGGCCCCAGGTGACATCGATGATTTTTCCATCATGGAATATTTCTATATGCCCTGCGGCTTTAAGATCTTTGAGTTTATCCTTTACGTTTTCGACATTCGACATTGTAACTGCGCCCTGCGGCGTGCTTAAAGACCCCGCCAGTGCAACGGCAATCTTTAAACCCATATCAAATTTTTCAGCATAAATACATTCCCTCATCGACTTACCATTTAACTGTTAACTGATGTGCTTTTCCATCCCTTGTTTCTATTTTTCCTACTATTTTTGTTACATCCGCATATTTAACCTGCGACGAATAGAACTGCTTACCATACTTCTTTTTGGCTGCTTCGTTGAGTTTCATCATTGCGTAGATATAATCTTTTACCATTGTTCTCTTTTTTTCTGATTATTCAGTTTATATAAATTAAGTTCGTTTAATGCGGCATCTCTCTCTTTCTGCAACTGGGTGATCGATGCCCTCATCATGTCTATTTCTTCGTTAGCCCCTTCTGTGATGCTTATTTCCACAACTTCGCCGTGTGCTTTTTTGGCTGCATATGCAGCCTGAATCTCGTTTTCAAACCATTTCGCATACAGAAGATTGTTTGTTGTTTTCTGATTAAAACTGAATCCGGTCATTCCTCCGGTCAACCAGAGGCGACCACCTATTTTAACTGCGTAAACCTTCATGTCTTCCTCCTATTAATATATCGGATCAGGATAGTATACTTCATTCGGAGCGTCGGGATAGTATCCTGTGTTTTTATAAGTATCCTGTTTGCTTCTTTTAGCTCTGGCCCTTTCAAACAGCTGAGGGAAAAAGTCCCTGAGATAAACATCTATTGCCTTTTCGACATACAGGAACATAGCCAGACAGTCCTCATAGCTCGAAGGAACCGAGATCTTGATACGATCCGAATCCTGAATACCCTGCATAGGGATGATTGCACCGTTTCCGGTTCTGATGCCTGGACACTGCATTGCGTTGAAGAACAGTTTATCTCCACTCATGCCCAGGGTTAGACTTGTTGAATTGACTTCGTTTCTATAACCGTATCCGCCTCTGCATAGTTCAAGCGCTTTAGTCTTGGTCTTGTTTACCAGGTAGCTCTGCGATTTGATCTGCATGGTCAGTCTCATGAAATCGGCAAAGTCGATATATAAATTGATACGCCTCTTTGCACCTTCCAGTTCGGCTACAACGATCTTGACCTTTTCAATATCAAAAGAATCGACATATGTATCAATTATTGTTTTTCCGTTAGATATACTCGTAAGTTTTGTTGCGTTAAATTCAGAATCTCTATTCATGTAATACCACCCTTTACTGATATTTTAAACATAATATGGCACCATGTCAACTAAATTTTTCCATATGTTACTGAACTCACCCGTTTCAGGTCCATACCGATATGCACGAATTCGAAAGGCAATGCTGCTTTGGAACATATTAAAAAAACAGCCTATTTTTAGCTGTTTTATCAAACAACGTTAATGCGATTGGCAGTATCTGCAATATTAGTTTTCTGTTTCTAAGCATATATCGAGTTTAGCGCCTTCCGCTTTTCCTTAGCCTGCTGCTTAAGATGCTTTCTCTGTTTCCAATAGGCATGCATTTCATTCCTTTTAAAGAACGGACAGGCTTTTGCCAGACATTTATGCTTTTTCATGTTCGACTTTGTTAAAGACCCTCTGTGCGCCAGACAGAAACAGTAGCCTACCGGTACTTCACTCAGATAGTTTCCGTAAATGTTGATATTATCGTAAATCGGTTTAAGACTCATTATTTATCGCTACCTCCTTTCGCCGCAGCCTTGGGCACCTGGGTGCCCAGAAATTATTATGTCGTCCTCTTTACTGAAATACTATCATATTAGATATGTTTTTTCAATACCTTTTTAAAAGGTATGTTTTATAAAAGACCGCTGCAGCAGTTTAACTGTACAGCGGTTCTTCCTCATACTCTTCTTCAAGCTCACCAGACATAAGGCATTGCATAAAGTTAATTGTTTCCTCTTCGAGAAATCGGGCAATAAGATCGGTTGCCTCATCGTCGTTCATTCCTGACTCCTTAAGAATTCTGTATATTGTCTCAAAAGCACTCATTTCTTCTATTTCCATATCAGTCAATGCTGTAGTATCCATCTTCCACCTCTTTGGCTCCCTGCTGTTTTGCCCATTCACCAAACGCAATATTCTGTTTTCCCTGGTATGATACTTTGCTTCGGGGATTATCTTTCCAGATCTGAAGGATCTTTTGCTTGTCATCTTCACTGATCTTATCTCTGCTAAATTTGTATTTCCAGATCTCTTTTTCCTTTTTTTCAGCCATTCTACCTGCCCTCCTTGTCGCCGTCGATTATGATTTTGAGTGTGTTGTTTGCTGAAGAGGTGTTGAGACATACGAACTTTTTGTCCAAACCCTTCAGCATATCCATCACAGCATAATATGTTTTATGATCGATGTATTTGGTCTGAATATAGACGATATCGGCATTTGCGATCTGATTTTTGGAGACCGTCGTGTTTGGCGGATAAATCCTTATATCACCTTCGAGTGATTCTTTAAGTCTGCTGATCCACTTTTCATGGCCACCGTAAATCGCTATGTTGCTCCTGAGCCTGTATGGCAGAGCCTCGTCTATTTTCTCGTCTTCCTTTATCGCATTCTGTGACAGGAAGAGATTTTCTCTTAACTGAGCCAGTTCCTTCATATCTGCTTCGTACTTTTTAAGCAGTTTGTCATGATCTGATTCGGCTTCCTGCAGTTTTATCGAAAGATCGTGTTTTTCTTTTTCGAGGCCGTCTATTTCACTTTTCAGTTTCCTCAGGTTTTCTTCCGTCTTTTTGCTTGCCTCTTTTTCGGCTGCATCCTTTACGTTTTCAGCCGCTCTCTCCTTTGATATTTCTATCATCTCCATCTGCCTTCTGATAACACCCAGCGTGGATCCGAACAGGACCATCAGGTCTTTATTTTTAACATCCAGGCTTTCACAGTATTCATTGGCTGATGTGACGTTCCTGTAAATCCTTGACGGAATTATACCTGATATGCTGTAGATCAGCTGCGTCAGGTTCATGGATGAAGAATCCTCTTTGTCCTTGCTTCCATAATTGATGTCGTAAAGATTGCGTATGCAGTGTGTTTTATCGCCGCACCAGACCATTTCAATCATATTGTTGACTTTATCCGATACATTGTAATTCCACGGGAGAAGCCTTATACAAAGCGAGAAAAGCTGCTGATAAACATTGAAGATATATGGGAACGACTCTCCTCTTTCCAAAGCCAAGATGATCCCGCATATGATATCGTAAGGATTTTCAATGCTTATTCTTTCGATCTCCATATCATCTTTTATCGGCCCGCGGGTCTCGTCAAGCCACTTCTGCTGGTTATCAACCGAGTCTACAATCGAATCATATTTCAGTGATGAATCATACGCAAGGGTGCGGATAGTCTCGATATCATTGACCATTCTTATGTGGCTTCCGACCATTTTGGATATCTTCAGAACGGATCCGGTTGTAAGTTTGGCTGCCT
>JAFWKS010000290.1 GCA_017511325.1 Erysipelotrichaceae bacterium | reverse complement strand
TACCTGCTGCAGCAGCTGGCGCATACCGCTAAGTCACGAAGAATACAATAAGTTCATCACGATGGAATGTTCCGATGATCTCAATCGGCGCATCCAGTCGACTTTTGTCATACCGGAAACCGTAAGCGAGGAACGCTACCGCTACATCTCCTTCAACTGGCTGGGCTGTTGTCCGATCCAGGATAAAAAGTTCTGCAGCCTGCAGCGGGAAAAAGGTGAAAGCTATCTTCCGGCAGTGTGCAAACTGTTTCCAAGAAGTCTGAAAAACATCAACGGAGTCAATGTCGCCTGCTGTTCAGCATCCTGTGAAAGAACGGTCGAAATGCTTTTTGAATGTGATGAACTCAATATTCAAAAGATAACGATAAACGAAAAGCCGCGCATCACATATGATATCAGTGAAGAAGATGTAATACAGTTAAAAAGGTTCAACAATATCATCAAAGACCGATCGACCAGTCTGACTCAAAGCATTTCCGATATATGCAAGATCATCAACAGGGAAGAATTTGAAAAAGACTTCGCTCGTGATGAAGATGGCATTGAAACAGGCATCAGGCTCTTAAAAAGGCTTGCCGGAGAAAACGATAGGCTTGAACAGCTTGCGTGCAGACTGGAAGATCGCTATCTGAATGATCATGAACAGTTTGTATATGACAGAAAGGTCTTTGAAACAAGATATCCCAAATGGATGAGTTTCCTGGAGAGACTGATAAACAATTCCATGATCTATGAATGTTTCCCGTTTATCGATAAAAGAGCTGACAAGACCAGGGTCTATAAAGGTCTGTGCTTCTGCTATGGACTTTTAAGACTTGTATGCATCTGCGTTGGATCTGAAAGCACTTCAAAAGAAGATCTGATCGATGCTGTAAGTCTGCTGTTTCATCTGATCGATCACACCAGTTTCTATTACAATGTTTCGATCTTATCTGAAAATGCGGCAGTGATGCTTAAGATCTAGGCATCACTTTTTTTATACTAAAACAGATATGATCTCTCATATCTGTTTACTGTATATTATTGAATAAGCTGCTGCAGAACTTTTTTTCTGGTGACGATCCCCATCAAAACGTTGCGGTCATCGACAACAGGAACGAAGTTGTGATTGGTTATCTGAGCAGCCAGCTCTTCGGTCGAAGCATCGACCTTGACAGCCGGTGTGTCATCTTTTCTCGGCAGATCCGTCAGCATGATATCCTCAAGATCTTCGATCGAGATCTTGTCATTCTTGACGATCTGCCACAACAGATCACCTTCAGAGACCGTTCCCATGTATTCGCCGTCATTATTGATGATCGGAATGGCGCTGTAGCCATGAGCTCTCATCTTCTCCAAAGCCTGCCTGACATTCATCGTCGTATTCAGACATGCCACCTGCGTCTTAGGCGTTATCAGCAGCAATAAATTAACTCTTCTCATATTGTCATACTACTACCTGATTATGAAAACTCTGTGAATCAGTTCAGTTCGCTGTCAGCCTCCTCAAGATGGCCTTCGTAAAGATAGTATTTCGTATCCTTCTGTATTTGATCCCTAAGCATCAGCACAGCAATTACGTTTGGAATGCACATTGCCGCATTGAGGATATCAGCCAAAGTCCAGACGGCACCTTCGGTCAAGATGGCGCCAATGAAGATCACAACGATCCACATCACCTGATAGATCTTGATCGCCTTTTTGCCAAAAAGATACTTGATACAGTTTTCGCCATAATAGCTCCAGCCTAGGATCGTTGAATAGGCAAAAGTAAGGATGCCGAATGTAAGCAGCGGTCTGCCAAACAGCGGGATCTGGCCAAAGCAGGCAGATACAAGTCCCGAACCGGATATAGTCGAACCATCCGCAAGTACGCAGTTGATCGTATCATTGCCGATAATGCTTGAAACAAGGACCAGACCAGTCATCAGACATACGACGACCGTATCCCAGAAGACACCCGTCGAACCGACCAGGGCCGGTTTGACTGCATTCTTGGCAACTGAAGCTGCTGTAGCCTGAGGGGCAGAACCCATACCTGCTTCATTGGAGAACAACCCTCTGGCTATGCCGGCACGGGCAGCGGTGATGATGCTGGATCCGACAAAACCGCCTAAGGCAGCTCGGGCTGAGAATGCCGATCTGATGATCGTGATGATCGTTTCCGGCAGATATCTGATGTTTATGATCAGGATGATCAGACATCCTAAAACATAGACGATCGACATGAATGGAACCAGTTTCTCACAGACATTGGCGATCGTCTTGACCCCGCCAAATACGACTAAGGCCGTAAGGACGCAGATGATCAGACCGATAATGATACTGTTGAGATTGTAGTTGGCCGAAACGACATCGACGATAGCCTTGCTTTGTGATGAACAGCCGATACCGAAGGCACCCAAAGCACAGCACCAGGCAAAGATCTTGCCCATCGTCGGCTTGTTGAGGTGTTCAAAAGCTGTCATGGCACCGCCCATATAAGTGCCGTCGCTTTCTTTCCTGCGGTATTTTACGGCAATGTATGACTCGGCATATTTAGTCGCGATACCGAAGATACCGCCGATCCAGGTCCACAATACAGCACCAGGTCCGCCGACCGTGATCGCCGTTCCAACACCGATGATGTTACCGGTGCCGATCGTTGAGCTCAACGCCGTCATCAAAGAGCCGAAGATCGAAAGATCACCTTTGTGTGAATCATCGGTCTTTAAAGATTCCGCAACTCCTTTGAAGACAGACTTCTGAACAAAGCCCGTCTTGTAAGTCAGATAGATATGTGTTCCCAGCAGGAAGATGATCATTGCCGGACCCCACATGATGTTGTTGTCTACCCAGTTTAGTAAATCATTTATCATTGTTTAAATTCCTCTTATGTTTTTCGTTGCATCAATAAGCTAAACAACGATATTTACGACTCTGCCTTTGATGACAAAGTGCTTCTTGATCGGTTTTCCATCGATGAACTTCTGAACGTTATCGATGCCTAAGGCTGTCTCATAGAGTTCTTCGTCGCCGGCGTCAGCTTTGGCAGAGAATTTGCCTCTGAGCTTGCCATTGACCTGAACTACGACTTCCTTTTCCTCTACTACCAGCTTGCTTTCATCATAAGCCGGCCAAGGACGGTAAGCAAGTTCATCGCTTTGTCCGAGTCTTTCATACATTTCACAGCCGATGTGCGGTGCAAATACCGACAGCATCTGTACAAAGTTTATCGCATATTCCTTGTAGACTTTTTCTTCCTTGTAGCAGTCATTGATGAATATCATCATCTGTGAGATCGCAGTATTTAGTCTCAAATTCTCGATATCTTCACTGACTTTCTTGACTGTTGCATTGTAGGAGAAATCAAGTTTGCCGTCATTGACATCGCTCAGTTTATCCTGTTCGATGATCATACGCCATACTCGTTCGAGCCATCTGTGAGCACCTTCGATGCCCTGAGTCGACCAAGGCTTGTCTGCCTCCAGAGGTCCCATGAACATCTCATAAAGTCTCAAGGTATCAGCCCCGTATTTTTCAACGATATCGCTCGGATTGACGACGTATTCAGGGAAACGTTTGCCCATCTTGATGCCGTTGGAACCAAGGATGTAGCCCTGGTGGACCAGTTTCTGGAACGGTTCTTCAACAGGTACCAGTCCTTTGTCGTAGAGGTAGTTGTTCCACATGCGCGAATAAAGCAGATGTCCGACCGCATGTTCAGGACCGCCGATATAAAGATCGACCGGCATCCAGTGTTTCAGAAGATCGTATTGCGCAAATTCCTTGTCATTATGCGGATCGATGTATCTTAAAAAGTACCATGATGATCCGGCTGAACCAGGCATCGTTGAAGTCTCACGCTTGCCCTTCTTGCCATGGTATTCGATGTTGACCCAGTCAGTGGCCTTGTCCAAAGGCGCACCGGTCTTGCTTGGACCATAGTCATCAAGTTCAGGAAGGATCAGCGGCAGATCTTCATCATCAAGCACACCGATCGTTCCATCTTCATAGTGGATGACCGGGATCGGTTCACCCCAGTAACGCTGTCTGGCAAAGATCCACTCTCTTAATTTATAGTTGATCTTCTTTTTGCCGATACCCTTTTCTTCGAGCCATTCCAGCATCCTGTCTATAGCATCCTGCTTGTTCAAGCCATCCATGAAACCGGAATTGATGTGGATACCGTCCTGCGTCCAGGCTTCCTTGGAGATATCGCCTCCTTCAAGGACCGGAATGATGTCGATATCGAATTTTCTGGCGAATTCATAGTCACGCTCATCGTGCGCCGGAACCGCCATGATCGCACCGGTACCGTAAGTCATCAAGACATAATCAGAGATCCAGATAGGGATCTTCTTGTCGTTGACCGGATTTATCGCATAAGCCCCGGTAAAGACACCGGTCTTTTCCTTGTTGAGCTCGGTTCTTTCCATGTCGGATTTTGAAGCACAGAGTTTCTGATAAGCTTCAACTTCTTCCTTTTTATCTGCAGAGGTGATCTTTCCTACCAGCGGATGCTCAGGAGAAAGGACACAGTATGTTGCCCCAAACAGCGTATCGCATCTAGTCGTGAAGACCGTGAAGCTCTCATCATGACCGTCGATCTTGAAGACAACTTCTGCACCCACCGACTTGCCGATCCAGTTGCGCTGGATCTCTTTGGTAGATTCAGGCCAGTCGATCTTATCCAGATTCTCCAGGAGTCTTTCCGCATAAGCCGGGATATCGATGATCCACTGCTTCATGTTTTTACGTACGACCGGATAACCGCCTCTTTCAGACTTGCCGTCGATGACCTCGTCGTTGGCCAGGACACATCCCAGTTCTTCACACCAGTTGACCGGCATCTCCAGACACTTCGCATAGCCGTCAAGGAACAGCTGTTTGAAGATCCATTGTGTCCACTTGTAGTAATCGGGATCGGAAGTTGAAACGACTTTAGACCAGTCATATGAAAAACCTAAGCCCTTGAGCTGTTCAGTAAAATGATCGATGTTCTTCTTGGTGAAGCCAGCCGGATGATTGCCGGTCTGGATCGCATACTGTTCGGCAGGCAGACCGAAAGAATCGAAGCCCATCGGATGCAGGACATTGAAGCCCTTCATTCTCTTATAGCGGCTTACGACATCAGTAGCGGTATAGCCTTCCGGATGTCCGGCATGAAGACCTACGCCTGAAGGATATGGGAACATATCCAGGGCATAGAACTTGGGTTTGGAGAAATCACGAATGTCAGTCTTGAATGTCTCATTCTCTTCCCAGTGTTTCTGCCATTTCTTTTCAATTGTTTTGAAGTCAAATACGCTCATACAAGTTTCCTCCAGAATAAACAAAAAGGTGGACAAAGGGCGCCAGAGCGCGTTACCACCTTCATTTATAACTCTTTACTCTTAACGCGAGCTGACGATTAATCATGATATCAGGCGAGTTCATCGCTTTCATCAGCCGACTTCCACCATACTCGGCTCGCTCATTGCTTAAGGCGATTACTGCTCCCGAAGATTACTATTTAATCTTAGTCTTTTAACAGTTTATTTTCAACTGAATGAAATATCATTCAATCACCGCATCTCTAATTATTGAGCCTGGTCTTTAGAATGACCGGTGTTGTTCTGTTATATCTGCCAGATAAGCCAAGGTTTTCACAAATAAAATGATCAAAAAAGAATACAGCTGATATGCAGATGATGATCAAAGGCACCTGTCTTCCTATCAGGTCAAGGCAAAGATCGATCAGCTGACAGATCTCGCAGTTTTCTCCTGAACATTCATGATCAGCTTCACTTGTGATAAAAACAAAAGAAAAGATCAGCGATAAGACAAACATCACGCTCAGCAATACAGCCGCTAATCTTTTCCAGTTTTTTCTTTCCATTATTCACCTAAAAGAAGCCTCGTTTCAATATCCTTATCTACGAGTTCTTTGAATCTTTCACCGTCTTTTTCATCACCGATCCCGTTTCCATAGTGAGTCGGTATGACCAGAGACGGTCTGATCTTGTTGATATAGGAAGCAGCTTCCTTATAATCCATCGTGTAATGACCGCCGATCGGGATCAAAGCGATGTCACAGCTGATCCTTAAGTTGTCTTCATTTTCATCACAGTCTCCCGCTACATAGACTCTCTTGCCTTCGATCGTGACGATATAGGCCACATAGCCCTTCTCTTTAGGATGGAATTTCTTATCACGGTTATATGAAGGGATCGTGACGACTTCGTATCCTTCAACGATCACCTTCTCATTAGGTTTGACGATGACGACGTTTTCTCCGCCTAAAAGATTGTACATGCAGTCAGGAATGACATAGACGGTATCTTCCTTTTCAACTTTCTTGATGTCTTCGATCGAGAAGTGGTCATAGTGATCGTGGCTCACAAAGATGATATCCGCATCATGGGATTCTTCTTTGATCAAGAAAGGATCAAAATAGATGACCTTGTCGGAAATGATCTTGATGCTGCTTTGCGCATTGACTTTAATTTTCATGTAACACCTCTATCGCCTTCATCAGCTGGCTGTCTTTACTCTTATCGGTAGATAGAACATATCTTGTACGGGAAACGATCTGTTCAAAGGTCTTGACATCGAGTATTGCATCATCCTCCAGACCATTGTCCAGTTTGAATGAATTCAACGCTCTGGCAAACGTCTGATCGAAGTAACCGTCTTTTCTTCCCACATCATAACCCAGGAAATCCAAAGCGACCTGCGAGATTCTTGTCGATTCACTGACACTGTCATATTCATATGTCTCGTCTTCTTCCAAAGAATAATATGTTTCATAGTAGATATCCGGCATCCTGATCTCAATGTCCGGCTTTATGCCCCTGGCGATACATGCTAGCGTGCATGTGGCGAGTGCGGTTGCCTAGACC
>JAFWKS010000289.1 GCA_017511325.1 Erysipelotrichaceae bacterium | reverse complement strand
TGTTACATTGAGATCCTCATCGAATTCATAGACAAGTGGTACACCGGTCGGAATGTTCAAAGAGATGATCTCTTCATTAGACATATTGTCAAGGTATTTAACCAAGGCTCTAAGTGAATTGCCATGTGCAGCGATGATGCAGCGCTTACCAGCTTTCATAGCCGGAACGATCACTTCGTTGTAGTAAGGTACAACTCTGGCGACAGTTGTCTCTAATGATTCATTCAAAGGCATATTGTTAGGATCTTCATCTCTGTAGATTGCCTGGTTCTTTGGTGCTCTTTCATCATCAGGATCAAGTGCTGGTGGTTTGACATCATAGGATCTTCTCCACAGCTTAACCTGATCTTCACCGTACTTTTCAGCTGTTTCAGATTTATTCAAGCCCTGTAAGGCACCATAGTGTCTTTCGTTGAGTTTCCAGGTCTTAATGACTGGCAGCCAGTTGCGGTCCATTTCATCTAGAATGTGGTTCAAAGTGTGGATGGCTCTTTTTAAATAAGAAGTGAAGCAGATATCGAAATCATAGCCTTCTTCCTTTAACAGCTTGCCTGCCTGAATTGCTTCCGCATGGCCCTTTTCACTTAAATCGACATCGGTCCAGCCTGTGAAAAGATTAAGTTTGTTCCATTCACTCTCACCATGTCTAACTAATACTAGTTTCATTATTTTCCTCCTGTTTTCTATTTAAATTTTACAATAATTACCCTGCTCCTGCATAAAAAGATTCTTAATAGAAATCTCATTATTGTAATATAAATATATGAAGAAAAATCTAAAGATTGCCATTCTGGCTCTGGGCATTGCCCTGTATACAGTTCTGTCTGCTTTTGTAATCATTCCAATCGTCAACAGGATAAAACTTGACCTCGGATATATCGTCTATGGCTTGTATCTGAATACCTTCGGCATTCCCGCAAGCATCGTTGGAGTTCTTGGCTGCATATTCGGAAATCTCCTTAAGGGCGGTTCGATCCCCTTTGCCTGGGCTATAGGTCAAGCCTTCATCGGTGTCACCTTGGGATATCTTCTTCCTAAAACCGAAAAGACCTACCTCAAGATCATCTATTGTCTGGTTTCAGCTTTCATTGGAATAGGCGTGATCAAGACCCTCATCGAAGTGGCGATATATCAGTTCCCGATCTGGCTGAAATTCACTTCCAATCTGGCGGCCTATATAGCTGATGTCATACCGCTGATCATCGGTGTACTGCTGAACAGAAAGATCAAGATAATAAAAGAATAGCTAACATCGCTATTCTTTGTTTTTATAATCGTTTATATCTACGTAATTGCCTATTGTCAGTCTGGCTTCAAACTGCTCCTTAGGCAGCGGTTTGTCATAGAGGTATCCCTGAACTCTGTCACATCCCAGTTTATGCAGGAAATCCTTCTGCGAGACAAGCTCTACACCTTCAGTGATAACATCGATATTCAGCTTTTCAGCCATGTCAATGACGCTCTTGATGATGATCTCATCGCTTTCGTTCAGATCCTTGTTTATGAACGATCTGTCGATCTTGATCTCGCTGATCGGGAATTCTCTTAAGGCGCTGAGTGATGAATAGCCTGTTCCGAAATCATCGATACTGGTCTCGACACCGTAATCCTTCAGTTTCTGAAGGAAGCTGATCATCGTTGTTTTTTCATCTTCAGATGAAGTCTCGGTTACTTCGATAATGATCTCGCTTTTTTCTATCTCGTACTTATTGATGATCTCCATGATCTTTTCTGGAAGTTTGGAATTCTTCAGATCTTTTCTTGAGAAGTTCACTGAACATGGTACAGCTTTTTTGCCTTTTTTCTTCCAGGCGCTGATATCCTTGCATACATTTTCAAGCACGAACATATCCAGCTTGTTGACCTTGCCGGAATCTTCAAGGAAAGGGATGAAACCCGCAGGAGAAACAAGATTTCCGTTTTCATTCCATCTCACCAGAGCTTCTGTTCCAATAATCTCACCATTCACAGTATTGACCTTAGGCTGATAGAAGACCACAAATTCATTGTTTTCCAGTGCTTTTTCAAAATTGAGTTCAACCGTCTTTACTCTTGTAGCAAGATCTGTGATCTCTTTAGTCTGTTCGACCAATGGGATCTTATGCATCTTGGCATATGACAGCGCCATTGCCGGTCCGCTTATGACCTGGTCATTGGAGATCGACGGATCAAGGTGTCTGTATCCTGCCAGACTTGCGATCTTGATATCCTCATAGCTGTCTTCGCCGATCTGAGCTTTTACTGTAACTCCGGAAATCAATTTCTGGAATTTCAAAGAATGATCTCCTTTTTCGATCAGAGCTACATAGTTGTCACCACCCAGATGGCCGATCAGTTCACCAGGTTTAATGAAATTCTTTAGTACACCGGCATAACGGATCATGATGGCATCGCCTTCCTTGTTGCCATAGCGTTTGCTTATAAGACCGAAGCCGGTAAGATTGAAATAGTACGCATCATAATCGCCGATCGTCTTGTTTTTGATCTTGCGATGAACAACTCTCATGAAACCGGCCGAATTAGGAAGATCAGTCATGCCCTGCTTCATTGAACTTTCTTCGACCTGAGTCAAAGCGAAATAACGGCTGATATGCATATCCGTGAGTTTAAGCAAAACTTCGATCGCTTCTTTTTCTTCTTTTGTAAATTCATGTTCAGGAATAGGAGAAACTATAGTTCTGCCTTTGGCATCGGAATTGGTCTTAAATTCAAAACTGATTGATCTATCAGGATCAAATCCCCTGTCGGAAATATAGATCACTCTGTTTTCTGCTAAAAGTAAAAGCTCATTG
>JAFWKS010000288.1 GCA_017511325.1 Erysipelotrichaceae bacterium | reverse complement strand
TTTTTTATATCGATGCCGTCTGTCTGTCCGTGCAGATAATAATTTTCTATGTTGTCTTCGAAAATATCTCTGATATCTTCGTGCTTGCCAAAAAAAGATCTTGCTTTTTTTGAATAGTTAAATTGAAGATAATCAGATCTTACGGATCCTTGTTTCGGCAATTTCCATATCCTCCTTAGAAAGCGAGTTCAGTTCTTCAAGGATCGCGTTTTCCTCTTCCTCATCCATAACGGGTGTATTATCCATCATTCTCTGAACCATATACCATGGGTCATTTTTAAGTTTATTGATCATTGTATCGATCCCTTCCCTTATGATCTGGGAATAGTCTTTATTGTAGATTTCACCAAGACTCTTGAGCTCGTCGTATTGACGTTCTTCCAACCTTAATGAGATTTGTTTCATAGAGCACCTCCAATACATATATAGTATATCATGTATATACAATATATACAATCACTTGAATACAAAAAAGCCGAGCAGCGTGTGCTGCCCAGCTTCAGAGATCATTACGATCAAACATTAAAACGGTATTTCAATCGTCATACAAACCGAAAGATACATAGTATCCCGGTGAGGTCTTGGCATTAACCTCAGAAAATAGCAACGTGCTGCCTGGCTCACCCGCAAAGTATTCACGGGCAATAGCCTTCCCTACTTCCTCGGTGATCTTGCTGTAGTATTGCTTGGATTGTTCCATGGCATAACAGATCGCATCCCTACCAAGGTTTTTGATGGGAACATAGCACCCTACATATTCCAGATATTCCAATTGACCGTCCCCGTTATAAAGCAGTTCGCCGGAAATATGAACCACGTCATCTTCCATAATATAGAAAATTCGTTCTTCCATGTCAGATACTCCATTCAGGGTCATTCGGATTGATCTCGCAGCGAGATATATACCCTCCTTGAGCCCATTCCGCGTCTGTTATGCGAATGCCGTACTCTTTTTCTGCTTCATCTTTCGACTTGTGATCGTCCAGACAATATTCTTCATAGTCGAAGCATTCGTCTTTAACGATTGCGCCTTTAGATATGAGAATGTGCTCGGCAAACGTCATCCCCGGCTCACAGGAAACGACCTCAACATCGAGATCGAGATCTCTTGATACGTCTTCCAGAGTCGTTGCATGCTCCCTCAACGGTTCGTTCTTGTTTCCGTTGAAATAAGAGTACGAACTGTCGATCATGCACACAAGAACAGACCAGGCACAGTCTCCGAACACGACAGTTCCCCATTTGTTATCAACAGGCTCAATATCGCCCGGATAGACATCAAAGACACGGTAGAAGTGCTTCTCTGCTGTAGCATAAAGCTTCCAGTTGCCTTCGGAAAAACAAAAAGGATATTTCTTCCTATCCTCTTCATTCAAGTCGTGATTGGCTGCATCTGTAACGTAATAATACTTGTTATTCAAATATTGAACCAGTTTTTCGACGTTTTCCTTCTTTCTGCCAACAATCTTCATCGTAAACTCGCAAATGTTCGGCATTATTGTACCTCCCCCTTTGCGAGACCTGTCGCATATTCCCAGAGCCTTTGCTTCACATAGGGATGATAATTTCTTTGCAGATGTTTATCCAGAAGATCTCTATCCATATAAAGGACGCTGAATCTAGCCTCCCACGATGGAAGAAAACCTTCTTCTCTGTCTGCATCGTCATCTTCGCACATTTTCGAGTATATCTTAAAGAAATAAGTTATCCCGTCTTCTCTGATCGGCGTTTCATTGTGGCCCCCGACCTCGTATTCGAGAGTACAGCCATCAGGAAGCCGATAAAAATGCACAGTCATTTCCTTGTTATGCAAAGTGGAAATCTCCAGCATTGTGGCTATTTCCGGCAGAGAACCGCTCGTATCGGTTCCGTTTTTGTTTACAATTCTTTTCACTTTTTGTCCCTCCTGTTTTTGTTGAAAAGCAATAAGTCATCAATTCCTTTGATGCCGTATTTTTCGTATTCGTCATGCCATTGACAATCGTAGATACCCAAACCGGCATCCAGAATCTTCTGTCTTGCGTCCATCAGAGCCTTTTCAACATTTTTGTTGTCTTCATAGTCCTGATCAAAAGCCAGAGCTATTTCTTCGGTCTGATATTTGCGCTTCAGCAATTTGAATGCGTCCTCAAGCATCCTCTGGTTGTTTACGCCAAGAACGGCAATAAACGGCCAGTCATCAGATAGCGCAGATGCTACATCCGCCTTCAGACAGCCTTCCGTCAAAACAACCTGTTTAAGTACAGGTCGTTCAAACAGATCACTCTCCGGATCGAACGTGGAATCAGGTAACCTGAAATGAATGCTCTCGTAACCGGCAAATCCGCAGCCTGTTTCTTTTTCAAGCGACGTATAGTACGTATAGCGCTTGTCGCCTTGATCATAGCGGATCTGAAATCCTGAAATCAGATCCTCATCTTCAAAGATTCTGCCGTTGATGGCATCATCAGATCGATGCGGATTCTTGATTATGATAGGAATCAGAATGCCTGACTTTCTGGCAACAGCCATTGGTTTTGCAGCCTTCAGATCGTAAAAACCGGCAATTCTGACGTCATGTTTTCTGAAGTAAGCCCTTATATCTTTGTTTTCTGCACAAGCGGCAGAAATTACGTCAGATATATCTGAATCCTCTTCAGGGACATCTTTATATGACAGTTTCCCGATCGTTTGATCGTCTAGCCCGCGCCTGTATAAGGCAACCCTGTGCTCAGATGATAATGACAGAGTTTCAAGCCATCTTTTGTAGATCGCAGAACGGATCCAGAGAGGCGTGATCTTTTCTTCCTTATACGAGCTTGCGGGAGCCTCGATCTTTGCCTTCATATCGCTGCTAAGCCCCTTGTATCGTTTCCACAGATCGTCATAAGCTTCTGAACCTTCGACCTTGCATAGTGCAGCATGCAGCATCAGGGAATTGAATCCCCTGCCGCATGCGTTGCACCGTGCAACGTTTTTTCCTAAGTTCACATCAAACTTGTGTTTGGTGTTGCCGCAGAACGGGCAGTCGATTCCATAACCTGTATAGGTCTTGTACTTCTTAATGCCGGGCAGATCCTGATCAATGACCCAGTCAATCGGAAAGTTCTTC
>JAFWKS010000287.1 GCA_017511325.1 Erysipelotrichaceae bacterium | reverse complement strand
TCTCTGACCTTTAACTCGGCATCGATGACATTGGTATGTCCGATGAAGGTTGCGACAAAGAGATTTGCCGGTCTTTGATAAAGGACCTTAGGTGTACCGATTTGCTGAATATCGCCAGCGTTCATAACGGCAATTCTATCGGAAACGGCCATAGCCTCTTCCTGGTCATGAGTTACATAAACGGTTGTGATTCCTACTTCGTTTTGGATCTGTTTGATAACAGTACGCATCTCAACTCTTAATTTAGCATCCAGGTTGCTTAACGGTTCATCCATCAGCAGCACATCAGGTGTGATAGCCAAGGCACGAGCCAGGGCAACACGCTGCTGCTGACCACCGGAAAGTCTTTCTGGCATACGATCGCGATATTCATCAATTTTCATCAGTTTTAAGAATTGATCCGTCTTAGATGCGATCTCTTCCTTAGGAAGCTTACGGTTCTTCAGACCAAAGGCAACATTCTTTTCGACCGTCATATTCGGGAAGATCGCATAATTCTGGAACACCATACCGATATTTCTCTTGGCCGGGTCCATATCATTTATTCTGGTCTCACCAAAATAGAAATCACCGCCTTCAAGCGAGTTGAAACCGGCAATCATTCTTAATAATGTTGTCTTACCACATCCAGATGGACCAAGAAGGGTGAAAAATTCACCCTCCTTGATATCTAGTGATAAGTCAGAAATTATTATATTGTCGCCATATTTTTTTACGGCGTCACGAATCTTGATATTAACACTCATACATTCCTAACCTCACTATATAGATTATATTTTGTTTGTTTTGCTGTTAAATTATTGAGCAGCTGTGAACATTTCTGTCCATTTAGCCTGCCATGCCTTCTTATTGGTACCGCATAATTCCATGTTCTCGTAGACAACCTTGATCTCTGAGAATGGCTTCATTTCCTTAGCAGTATTAGGGATTGCAGGGTTAACTGGTCTAGCAGTAGTCTTAGCGATTTCGTTCTGACCTTCATCAGAAATCAGCCAGTCTACAAACTTCTTGGCATTGTCCATGTTTGGAGCATTCTTGATGATAGCAACACCTGCAGGGAGCCATACAGCACCTTCTGAAGGATAAACGAGCTTAACATTCGTTGCGCCATCAACCAGCAAGCTTACGCATGGGTCTTCATAAGAAACACCAACAACATATTCGCCAGCTACAACACCCTTGTAAATAGCTGAAGAAGAAGAAAGCTGAATACCATCAAGGTTCTTGATGAATTCGCCAACCCATTCCCAAGCCTTGTCATCATATTCCTGATCACCCATGACTAAGAGCATGTTGGTTAATTCAGCCCAGGCACTTGAAGAGTTTGCAGGGTCGCCCATAGCGATGTGGCCCTTGAGTTCAGGCTGTAACAGATCAGCATATGAATCGAAGTCATCAATATTAAGACCTAACTTTTCATATTCTTCAATGTTGACCAATAATGCAGCAGAACCATCGAGGCAATAGTGAGTAGTGATTCCATTGAAGTTGCGATATGCTTCAGGAAGCTTGTCATCGCCAGCAGCTACATATTGTTCAAACAAAGGTACATAGTCAGGATTGTATGAGTTGGCATAGTTCATACCGCCATACATTACATCGGCCTGTGGATTATCTTTTTCAGCAGTGATCCTTTCCAAGCATTCGCCTGTACCAGCACTTACAACTTCAACATTGATGCCATACTTTTCACCGAATGTTTCAGCGGCAGCGATAAGCATATCTGAGTTTGGTGAATAGATAACCAGATCGTTGCTTGCAGCAGGTTCATCGTTCTTCTTGCCACAAGAAGCAACACATAAAACCATTAAAGCAACTAATAAAACCTTTAAAAGTTTTTTCATATTTTCCTCCTTGGACTACTTGTCCATAAAATTATTATATATCTATAAGTAAGCGTTTACAAAATTCTTTGACATAATTTCACATTATTTAAATGACAAGTAACAAAAAAGATGAGTTTTTTACTCATCTTCTTCATCATCCATAAAATCGAAACTGTAGTCCTGAATGAATACCTGATCACCGTTCTTACAGCCCTTTTCCCTCAAGGCTTCATCAAGTTTCATTCTTGAAAGCGCTCTTGAGAAACGCATTATCGAATCATCATCCTTGAAGTTGGTGTTGCGGAAAAGCCTTTCAACTTTATCGCCCTGTACTCTCCAGACACCATTTCCTTCATTGAAAATCTCAAATGGTTCAGGTTCTTCATAGGTATAGACGACTTTCTTTTCCGCCTTATTAGGATCGTATAACGGGAACTGCGGCAGTTCCTTCAACATATCCTTGGCTCTGTACAATACAGGATCAAGACCTTCGTTGATCAGTGTTATGGTCTCAAAGACTTCAAGTTCAGGATACTTTGCCTTGAATTTTTCAAGATTCTCAGCGGCGTTGTCCATATCCATCTTGTTGGCAAGCACGATCTGCGGTCTGTCTGACAGATTGCCTGGATACTTCTTAAGTTCCTCATTTATTACTTCATAGTCATTGATCGGATCATCGTGGCTCATATCCAATACGTGAATGATCAGACGGCATCTTTCGATGTGCTTTAAAAATTCGTGGCCAAGACCTTTCCCTTCCGATGCGCCTTCGATCAGCCCTGGCAGATCAGCCATGACGAATGAGGAATCTCCGACTTTGACCATGCCTAACTGCGGCTTTAATGTCGTAAAGGGATAATCGGCGATCTCAGGTCTGGCATTTGATACGACTGAAAGCAGTGTTGATTTGCCTACTGAAGGCAATCCGACCAGTCCGACATCTGCCAGCAGTTTCAGCTCGACCAAGACATTTCTTTCCTGGCCCGGTGTTCCTAAGGTCGCATAATCCGGAGCATTGTTTCTTGATGACTTGAAATGGAAATTGCCCTTTCCGCCTTTGCCACCCTGACAGATGACTTCTTCTGATTGAAGAGTGTTGAGATCGGCAACGATCTCATCGCTGTCAAGGTCCTTGACAACTGTTCCCAGTGGAACCTTTATGATGACGTCATCTCTGGAAGCTCCATACATGTTGTTGGTCTTGCCGTTTTCGCCATCCTCGGCTTTGATCATCTTGGAGAATCTTAAATCGAGCAATGTCGATTTGTTGGTATCAACCTTGAAGATGATCGAACCGCCATTTCCGCCATCACCGCCTGTCGGGCCGCCAAGCGGATTGTATTTCTCACGTTTAAAAGCGACAAGTCCATTGCCGCCGTTTCCAGCTTTGAGTTTAAGTTTTACTTTATCGATAAATTGCATAACAGATTAAAAAAGCCCTCAAGGGGCTTTTGATTCAAATATTAAGCTACTGGATAGACAGAAACTTTAGTCTTCTTCTTGCCTAAGTGTTCATACTTTACAACACCATCAGTCAGACAGAATAAAGTATCGTCGCCACCCTTTTTAACATTTGTTCCGGGATGAATCTTAGTGCCTCTTTGGCGGTAGATGATTGAACCAGCTGTTGCGAACTGGCCGTCTGCTAACTTCGCACCTAAACGTTTAGACTGAGAGTCACGACCGTTCTTGGTAGAACCTACACCTTTTTTAGAAGCGAAGAACTGAATATTTAATACATATTTCATACGTTTTTACTTCCTTTCCACTCTTATGAAGTCTCCATAGGATTCTTCAATAGTTTTTAACTGCATGATTACTAGCTCGAAGTAATCGATGACTACTTCCAGGTTAGTGTGATTTACGATCACGATTTCGTTTTCCAACTGTTCTATTTCGATCCTTTCATCGAGTGCATCCAATGCATTCATGAATCCGAACATGATAGAACTTACCGAAGCGCATACCAGGTCTTTACCGTATTCGCCATACTCCGCATGACCGGAGACGTTCAGCGATACGTAGTTGCCGTCTTTGACTTCGTATACTGCTCTGATCATTAGCCGATCTTTTCAACAGTTAGCTTGGTGTATGGCTGACGATGACCCTGTTTACGTCTGGTAGAACCAGTCTTCTGCTTGTACTTGAAGATGACGATCTTCTTGCCTTTGCCCTGTTTTTCTACCTTGCAGGTAACTTTAGCACCCTCTACATATGGAGTACCAAGAGTCAAACCATTGTTTTCCAGCACTACAACCTTGTCGAAGACATAATTCTTGCCTTCTTCAGCATCAAGCTTTTCAACGAAGATGCTCTGACCTTCTTCGACCTTAAGCTGCTTACCGCCGGTTTCAATAATTGCGTACATAGTGTAACCTCCTTTATTTAGATTCAGACTCGCCATGAAGGTGATCTTTTAGGATGCTTAAACCTTTTCTGTGCGGTTATAATCCCCTCTAAGGAGGGACTACAACATACGTATTTTAACAGAATCCTTTGTCAAATTCAATATAAATCTGCTTGACCTAATGTTTATCATTGAACAGTATAAACGGCTTTTACCGGCCTGCCTTTATCGATCATGACCGGTTCATACACTTTCAGTTTGGACATCGGCCCGATCTTCAGCTTCAGCATAATCCTCAGGGCGTGTTTAGAATGGATATCATGAATATACTGCATCTTCATGATCTTGAGCTTGTATTTCTTGCACATATCATAGACTTCAGGAAAACGGTCAGCCTGATATATTAGGTAGGTCTCACCATTGTCTTTCATAAACTTTCTTATCGAAACAAACAGATCTTCTAAAGGAAGTGATTCCTCAAACATGGCCTCACGAAAATATCTGTCATCTGTGACGTTGTTCATCTCAAAAAACGGCGGATTACATATCACGACATCGACAGGATCGATATTCAGATCCTGGACTCTGGAATGATACAGCCTGTATGTGTCAGAATATTTCGCAAGATTCTCTTCGGCGATCTTCAGGGCTTCTTCATGGATATCTACGCCGTAGAGATATTTAGCCCCATGATAGTGGGCATACAGCAGCAAGGCCCCGGTATTGGTGCCGATATCAAGAACTGATTTATTTTTCATCATATCCAGAAACATGCCGAAAACAGCTGTATCCGTGTTGGATTTGAACAGCTGTTCATCCTGTATGAATTCATAATCGATGAATCTCAGATAATCAGTTTTCTTCTTCCTCTTCATAGTCCTTTGACAGTTCAAACCAGAAAGTCGAACCCTCCTTCAGTGTAGATTCAACGCCATACTTGGCTTTATGAGCTTCCAGGATCGCCTTGGCGATAGCTAAGCCCAGACCTGTCGAATTGACAGAACGATTGA
>JAFWKS010000286.1 GCA_017511325.1 Erysipelotrichaceae bacterium | reverse complement strand
CCTGTCTTCAGCACTTACATGCAGCAGTGCATGAGCCTGCATCGGTTTTTCAATGACCTTGGCATTGATAGCTTCCTCTCTGGCTTTGAAGATATCGCTTCTGATCTCATGAAGACGTTTGAAGTTTTCTCTGATCAGATCCTGATCGGCATATTCTTCAACTTCAGGGAAGTGTGTGTAATGTACAGAACTTGCCTCGCTGCTGTTGAAGTGGCTCCAGACTTCATCACAGGTGAAAGCCAGGATCGGTGACCACAGTTTGACCAGATATTCAGTTGCCTTGTAAAGAACGCTTTGGATCTTGCGGCGACGTAATGAATCGAGTCTGTCACAATAGAGGATATCCTTTGCAAAGTCACAGTAGTAACTTGAAAGTTCATTGGTCATGAAGTTAGTCATCGTAGAAGAAGCCAGGACATAGTCATAATTGTCGTAGGCATCGATGACCTTTCTGGCCATATCGTTCAAAGAGACCATCATATACTTGTCTACAGCATCAAGATCTTCATACTTGACCATGTCACTTGCTTTGAAATCATCCTTGTTGATGTTGCCAAGCATGAACCTGAAGGTGTTTCTGACCTTGCGATACTGGTCAGAGACCTGCTTGAGGTTGGAATCACCGATCCTCATGTCGGACTTGAAGTCTTCCGTTGCAGCCCAGAGTCTTAAGATATCGGCACCATACTGAGCAATGATCTTGAGCGGATCGACGACGTTGCCCACTGACTTGTGCATTGCTTCACCCTTGGAGTCACAGACATAGCCGTGAGAGAGCACTGACTTGTATGGAGCAGTTCCATGGTTGGCGACTGAGACGATAAGCGATGAGTTGAACCAGCCACGATACTGGTCAGAACCTTCAAAGTAGATATCGCACGGATATGAATAGCCTCTGGCGATCAGTTCATTCCATGAAGAACCGGAATCGAACCAGACATCCATGATGTCAGTCTCTTTTGTGAAGTTGCCGTTAGGCGAAGCCGGATTGCTGTAACCTGCAGGCAATAGATCCTTGGCTTCTGATTCGAACCAGATATTTGAACCGTGTTCATCAAAGAGCTTGGCGATATGTTCAAAGACATCCTTGTCGATGATCGGTGTCTTGTCTTCATTGTAGATGATAGGGATCGGAACACCCCAGAGTCTTTGACGGGAGATGCACCAGTCTTTGCGGTCTTTTACCATATTGGTGAGACGCAGTTCACCAAAAGAGTTGATCCACCTGACATTCTTTATAGCTTCAAGCAGCTGCGGCTTGATCTTTTCGATCGAAGCGAACCACTGGGTCGTTGCTCTGAAGATGACCGGCTTTTTAAGTCTGTCGTCATGCGGATAAGAGTGCGTGATCTTTTCGATCGCCATCAAAACGCCCTTTTCTTGCAGCTTCTCGATGATGATCTTGTTGGCTTCAAGTACGAATACACCTCTTACAAATTCCGGAGCTTCATCTGTGAAGCAGCCTCTTTCATCAACAGGACATACGGTAGGCAAACCGTATCTTTGCGTCGTATAGAAGTCATCGAGACCGTGACCGCCGGCGGTATGGACACATCCGGTACCATCTTCATCTGTGACATAGTCAGCCAGACAGATCAGAGATTCTCTGTCGTCATAAAGGACATGATGACAGGTGATGTATTCAAGTTCCTTGCCTTTATAGGTCTTGAGGACCTTGTATTCATTCAGGCCGAATTTGGCCATCAGTTTTTCGACTAAAGAATTAAGAACGATCAGCTTGCCCTTTTCGGTCTCTACGACTGCATAAGTGAATTCCGGTGAAAGTGTAATCGCAGTATTGGCAGGCAAAGTCCAAGGAGTAGTCGTCCAGATGACGAATTTCTCATCACCATCAAGTACGCCCTTGCCATCCTTGACATCAAACGATACGAAGATCGTTGAGTCTTCTCTGTCAAAGTAGACGATCTCAGAATCGGCGATCGCTGTCTCCTGATAAGGTGACCAGTAGATCGGTTTAAGACCCTGGAAGATCATGCCGTCAAGAGCCATCTTCGCAAAGGATCTGATCTGTCTGCCTTCGAATTCTTTTTTCAGCGTGATATATGGATGATCGTAGTCAGCGACCTGACCCAGACGCTTCTCGGTTTCCATCTGCTGAGCGATCTGCTTGTGGGCATACTCTTCGCACTTCTCTCTGAATTCTCTTGGTGAAACTTCCTTGCGGTTTACACCGAGCTTCTGTACAGCGTTTTCAATTGGCAGACCGTGAGTATCCCAGCCCGGGAAAAACGGCGTGTAGTATCCGGCCATCGCTCTTGATCTGACGATGAAGTCCTTGATGATACGGTTCATGGCTGTGCCCGCATGCAGGTTGCCGTTGGCATAAGGCGGACCATCATGCAGAACAAAAGGGGTCTTATCCTTGTTCTTTTCCAGGATCTTGTGATAGTGATCATCATCCTGCCATTTCTTCAGGATTACCGGTTCCTTGTTAGGAAGGTTGCCTCGCATCTCGAAATCAGTCTTAGGCATGTGCAATGTGTCTTTGTATTCCATATATCCTCCAATAATTTAAATAAAAAAGGTGGCCTAAGGGT
>JAFWKS010000285.1 GCA_017511325.1 Erysipelotrichaceae bacterium | reverse complement strand
CTCATCTGTCTGCCAAAGGTATCCCATTCTGTAGTCTTCACGTGAATTCATAACCTTTGAAAGAATATACAGGAAATTGACATAAAACTTCGTTCCTGTGTTCTTTGAATGTGTGACGAGCTCTGTTACGTCTATTCTCGAAGTTATCGAGGTCGAGCACTTACAGTCTTCCGTAAAGTGGCGAAATACACCTTTTCTATAATATGTTTCTCTGTCAATTACCTTATAGTTCATCTGAGTCATCTCCCATAAATACGATTTTTTTTAAAACGTTTCTTTACTGTATTAGTCAGACTTGCAAGTCATCGTCACCTGTACTCTCGGCTCATCTTTTCTGCGGGATAAAAGTGTCACCGTCTCGACGTCATTTCCTGTGGGTAAAAATTTCGTTATTGAATCAATCAAACATTTTTTGATCAAGAATAAAATCTATGATATCCACGTGTTTTATTCCATTTCTTTTTTGTATCAGATCTCTTCGTGTAACCAGATATTTCGGATAACCGTCTGCTATACTTTCGAGAGGCCTGTATTCTCTGTCTTCTGTATTTTTGCTATCCATGATCGTTAATGCCACTTGTACATAAGCATATTCATTCTGTATACTACGCAGTACAAAATCACATTCCAGATTACCGATTCTTCCGACGCTCACCTTGTATCCCATTGACCTTGCATATTGATAAACCACGTTTTCAAGCACTGGCCCATAATTTATCCTGTTGTTCGTGTTGGTTGAAAAGTAAATACCCAGGTCGGCCAGATAATACTTCTTTGCATTCTTCATAGAACGTCTGGATTTCATGTCAAAACGGGTACATTCACTGATGATCTTGGCATCAGACAGTGCCTGTATATATCTGGTGATCGTGGGACGAGTAATCGCTATCCCTGTTTTCTTAAGATCATCGCATATATTACTGATGCTGACAGTTGAGCCAAAATTATTGATCACATAGTTTCTTACGATATTGAAAGCCTCTACGTTCTTTATCTTGACCCTCCCTTTTATGTCTTTATTGAATATGTCGTCAAGAACCGTTTTTACATATAATTGCTTTTCATGCAATTCATCATAAAATAGCGTTTTGGGAAAACCGCCACCAAGCAGATATGAGTCAAATTCCCTCAGCATATCTGTGTCAATCATTTTTCCATAGTATGCCTTCATAGCTTCATACTCATCAAATCCAAGAGTTTGAATCTCAAATTCTATATATCGTCCCGTAAGCTTGGTCGCCAATTCACCGCTTAACAGGTATGAGTTGGATCCTGTGATAAATATGGAATAGTCCTCTTCAAGTCTAAGCGCCTCTATCACCGGTTCAAAGCCTTCAACGTTCTGTATCTCATCAATAAAAACATACTTAACACCCTCGGGGTGTTCATCATCAAATAGTAATTCTTCCAATGCCTCCGGAGTTTTAATATTTTTATAGCCATATTTGTCAAGGTTATAAAAGAATAAATTATTTTTGTTCACGCCACTTTCCACCAGTTCCTCTGCAACGGTTTGCAGCAGACTCGACTTCCCTGAGCGTCGTATTCCTGTTATAACCTTGATAATGTCGGTATCATGTAAAAAAGGTCTTATTCGTGATATATACTTTTCACGCCTAAACAGTTTCATATAAAAATCGCCTCACGTATATTATACGAGAGGCGATTAGAATTCGCAAGTTATTGCGACATTATTTTGTGTTTTGTGATTATTGTATTGTTAACTCTGTGTTTTTGCATGTGGAATTCAAGTCCGGGATCGCAATCTAAATCGAAGCATAAAAAGGCTCCTTGCCACTGAACCTAATCAGTAGCGAAGAGCCTTGGTCTGCTTACTCTTCTTTTGTAAGAACTTTTCTCTGCCAGCTTCTTTTTCCACACTCCGGGCATTTCATATACCTTGTCCGTCCCATGTGCATAGCAAGATTTGTCTGCCAGTATGTAGGTACATATCTGTGGTGGCAATTCTGGCATTCATAGTATCCGGCCTTTTGCTCAATGCCCACGGCGATAAAAGCGACCGTAAAAATCATTATGAGAACAAACACGATAAGTGCAATTCGCAGCCAGACTGGCATCTCTAAAAATGAAGCCACAAACACCATGACCAGTCCGGAAATGACGGCAGGAAACGCGATCCAGTATTCCGTCTTAAGCATCTGTCTGTTCTTTTCCTCAACCTCTCGCCTCATTGCCAGCAGGTTTTCTTCTGCCCGTTTGTCATATGCTTCTGCCATAATTCTTTCGCCCGACAGGAGTTCGTTGACGTTAATTTTCAGAAGTTCACACAGCTCCAACATAATCCCGGAATCCGGCATAGCCTTTCCGGTCTCCCATTTTGATATCGCCCGGTCACTGATTCCGAGCTTCTCGGCAAGGACTTCCTGAGTCATGCCCTGTTCCTTCCTGCAGGATGCTATGAATTTTCCAATTTTGATTTGATCCATATCGGGCACCTCCTTTCATGACTCAAGCATAGCCGATATCATCATATTTTTACACGAACCGTAGGTTGATTTCCTGCAACTCTACCGCTGGTTGAGCCCGGTAAAATGCGCTCCCCGTTGCCGATGATGACAGTGTCGGAGCCCTTTTCCTGTCCTAAAGTGCATCCTTTGGGCAATTTCTAACACATTCCATGCATAGAATACATTCTGTTCCATTTTTTCGTTTTCGAGAATTATCTGTCACATCAACATTCATAGGACATACTCGTTTGCATTTCCCGCACGAGATGCATTTGTCTTTGTCACACTTTATCCTGAGAACCGAAAAGTAACTCATTGGCTTCAAAAATACAGTGATGGGACATATATATTTACAAAATGCTCGGTTATCCTTAAACGCAAATGCGAGTGCAATGCCCACAGCATAATAAGCGAGATTGCCGACAATAAATGCCCAGAACATAATCCGTTCGATATTGCCAACCTTAGCAAGGAACAATGAGGCAACAAATACCAGTGAAAACGTAAATGTAATGTATCTAATCCATTCGAGATTCTTTCTTGGTTGTGATGGAGACTTGTAAGGAAGAAAATCCAAGACCATAGCTGTCCAGCAGGCATATCCACACCAGCCTCTGCCGAATAATAGTGGCCCGAAAATCTTTGCAACGGTGTAATGAATGGTGGCAGCCTCAAAAACTCCGGTGAATAAGTAATACCAGAATCCCTCGATCTGCATATTCTCATTGCAGATAATCCCCAGATATATCAGCATATATAAGCCAACAAGCAACTGAACGATACGTCTTGCGTGCTTATATTTTTTTATAAACAGAAAAATCCCCAAAGATATAGAAAGCCCGATGTAGCTGAAATTGAAGAGGTAAAAAATATTATCCTTTGTAAGCCATAATGTAATTGCAACAGCTTCAAAGATTATGAGCATAAAAAGCGGTGCCAAATATTTCTTCAATCTATCACCTCCATTCGACTTTCCCTGACATCTATCTCACAGCCACAACACCCCAACATCTAACTCGGCAACTCAACTTATTGACATCTAACTTGGCAACTCAATTCTCACACTTTTTGACCGGATTTGCCCTCGGATAAGTTACCGCAGAGCGTTTGGTCTGGCTGATTCCGAATTTGCCCGATTGCCCGAAAACCGCAGTATTACTGGCCTTTGCCGCTATTTTCCTTCGACCCTTGACATCAAACAGACCGTCTCGACGTGTGGTGTATTAGGAAACATGTCAAAACCCTTGATCGCTTCAATGCGATATCTGTTGCTCAGCACATCCAGATTCTTGCCCAGCGTTGCCGGGTTGCACGAAACATAGATGATCTTTTTTATCTTCGACTTCATGATGCTTAGCAGCAGCTCATCATCCAGACCAGTCCTTGGCGGATCAACGACCAGTACATCGATATCCTGATCCTTCAGGATCCTTCTGATCGCTTTTGGTGCGTCATCAGTTATGAAAGTCGTGTTATCTATATTATTTAATCTTGCGTTTTCCTTGGCATCCTGAATTGCTCTTTCAACTATCTCGATTCCGGTGACCTGTTTCGCCTTATCACTGAGGTAAAGGGAGATAGCACCGATACCGCAATAAGCTTCTACGATAGTTTCACAATGTTCATCGATCATGTTTCTGACTTCCTCATAGATCTTTTCTGCCTGATCCTGATTCAGCTGAAAGAAAGCCTGAGGGCTTAATCTCAATCTGTATCTTCCCAGTTTCAGCTGTATCTTCTTTTCCCCATAAAGCAGATGCAGATTATCCGGCATCATGTTTATTGGATTCTTATGGATATTGATGCCCTGATAGATACTGACGAGCAAGTCGATCTTCTTCAGATCGTTGATCGTATCTTCATCGATGATATCTTTCCCGGTAATCAACACCATCTGATACTGCTTGTCAAAACCTCTGATCATCAGCTGTCTTAGGCCTTGTTTAAGATGATGGTCATACTGTCTGTATCTGTGCCTGTTCAGGACTTTCATGGCCCTGATCCTGATCTCTTCAAGTTTCAGATCATGGATCAGACAGTGATTTATATAGACCGGATGGTTTGAACCTGAAGCGTATAAGGCATTGATCAGTATGCCGTCTTTCTCTACGATCGGCAGGTTGCATTTGTTGCGATAGAAGAGCTGTTTCTCACTTGGAACGATCTGCCCCACATCGATATCTTCTCCGGTATACTTGTACAGCGCTCCTTCCAGAAGCTGTTTTTTGATCTTAAGCTGTTCACTGTATGAGACAGGCATCAAGGCGCATCCGCCGCATCTTGTCTGATGTTCACATGGGACCTTGACTCTGTTTTTGCTTCGTCTGATCACCTTTAACAGTTCGCCTCGAAAGTGCCTTCCTTCATCATAGAGCTTGGCTTCGACGATCTCTTCAGGAAAACAGTCCTCGATGAAAACAGGCTTTCTTTTATAGAAAGCGATGCCCTCTCCATTGATGCCTGCTTTTTTGATCTCCAGTCTCATCTTAATTATTATTTTACCTATATTTTGATAAACTTATAGTATGAATCAAGGGATAAACTGGGAAGAGATATTCAAGGAATTCAAAATAAATTCGACCAATCTGATAAAGGATCTGATCATGATTACTGTTGTGATCATCATTTCGGCTTTGGCCATGAAAATGGTCTCATCTTTTACCGGTAAGTCTATCGACAAGGCCATGGAAAAAGGTGACGATCCCAAAGCTAAATCTTTTATAACTTTCATGACCCTGCTTAGAAGCATCTCGCGTTATGCCATCTATTTCATCGCTTTCTGTATAATCATCAATCAGCTGGGTTACGGTTCTGTCCTTTCCAACATCATCACAGCTGCCGGAGTCGGAGCGCTGGTCATCTCTCTGGGTGCACAGAGTGTCATTTCCGATATGATCGCCGGGGCTTTCATCCTGTTTGAACGCCAGTTCAGTGTCGGTGATTATGTTCAGATAAACGAATACAGCGGAACTGTCTCAGCCATGGCGATGCGCTGCACCTATCTTGATACCTGGAAAGGTGAAAGGATCATCATCCCGAACGGTCAGATCAAAACAGTGATCAACTACTCCGGCAAGTTCAATATGGCGATCGTTGATGTACCGACACCTTATGAAGCCGACAGCGAGAAAGTCAAGGCGATCCTGCAGGAGGAAGCTGACAGATACTACGAAGCCAACAGAAAGATCTGTTATGATAAACCGCAGGTCTTGGCTATTTCTTTTTTTGATGAAAGTGCTGTGATCATGACCGTACAGATGAAAGCCAAAGGCAGAAACCATTTCACGATCCAAAGAGATCTCAAGCTGGCCATCAAGAAGCGCTTCGATAAGGAAGGCATCTCTATTCCTTACAATCAGATCGTCGTTCATAAAGAAGGTTGATATGCATATGGTTATAAATCAGATCGATAAAGAAATATACGAACTGTCTTCAAGATCAGATGAAGATCTTAAAGACATCTATAAAAAAATTGATGACATCTGCCTGATCAATTCCAATCGGGTCCTTTCCGCATTTTTAAAGAATCAGGTCTCCTATACTGATTTTGCGGACATCAACGGTTATGGAAACTATGACTCTGGCAGAGACAAGCTCGAAAGGATCTTCGCGGAAGTATTAGGATGTGAGGATGCGCTGGTCAGACCCCACATCATGAGCGGGACCAATGCTTTGTATCTTGTCTTTTCTGCCTTGCTCAAACACGGTGATACGATGATCTCTTTGACGGGTCTGCCTTATGATTCGTTGCAGGAGATGATCGGCCTGTGTGGTGATTCCTCTCAATCATTAAAGGCCTATGGCGTCAAATATGAACAGATCGATCTGATAAACGATGAGTTTGCTGCAGAAGCGATCGTAAACAGGCTTAAGAAAAAAGATGTAAAGCTCGTAGAGATCCAGAAATCCCGCGGTTATTCTTCAAGAAAGTCTCTCACCATCAGACAGATCGAAGAACTGATCATAAAGATCAGAGAAGTCAATGATGATGTCATCGTCCCGATCGGACATGTTCTTCATCATCTTGGTGCCGACTTCCTTTTTGTCATTTGACGGGGGCAGCGTATCATTTCCAGTGATCCAGGCTTTTCCGTTCGCGACTCTCACCCGAACGCTGTCACCTACATCAGCATTGATTGACAGCGCAACTGGAGTGT
>JAFWKS010000284.1 GCA_017511325.1 Erysipelotrichaceae bacterium | reverse complement strand
TCCTGTTGCCGGTGTGGCAATGGGTCTTATCACGACTGGTGAAAACTATTCCATCCTTACTGATATCCAGGGTATGGAAGACCATTACGGCGATATGGACTTCAAGGTTGCCGGAACAAGAGACGGTATCACTGCTTTGCAGATGGATATCAAGTGTAAAGGTATCACTAGAGAGATCTTCAAGGAAGCTCTTGCTCAGGCTCATAAAGGCAGAATGGAGATCCTTGACAATATGGCTACGGCTATTGAAAAACCACGTGAAGAAGTATCAGAATACGCTCCTAAGATGGTCACCTTCAATATCCCTTCTGACAAGATCAGAGAAGTCATCGGTACAGGCGGCAAAGTCATTAACGATATCATTGAAAAATGTGATGACGTCAAGATCGATATCGATGATGACGGTAAAGTCGTGATCTACCATACATCCAAAGAAGCTATCCAGAAAGCCAAGAGTATGATCGATGAGATCACAAGAGAAGCCAAGATCGGTGAGATCTACGATGCCAAGGTCGTCAGAATGGAAAAATTTGGCTGCTTCGTTGAACTGTTCAAGGGCCAGGATGCCTTGCTTCATGTATCCAAGATCAGCCATGAACGTGTAAACAAGCCTGAAGATGTTCTCAAGATAGGTGACATCATCAAAGTCAAGGTCATGGAGATCGACGAGAAGGGCAGAGTCAATGTTTCTGCCAAGGAACTGCTTCCAAAACCTGAAAAGAAAGCTAAGGAAGAAAAAAGAGAAAAGGAAGCAAAACCGGAAGCTGAAGAAGTCAAGGAAGAAAAACACCTTGGAGAAGTAAGATTCTTCGGCAAGAAATAACAAGATCAAATAAAGCCATAACGCAGATGTTATGGCTTTATTTATTATTCATGAGTTCACATTCCTAGAGACAGTATGTGCCTTTGACAGTGTTCTTTACATTGTAGAGGGCCTTGTCGGCAGTGGTGTACATTTTCTCAAACGACAGGTGTTCGTCCTTGCATATAGCTATACCGATAGAAACAGACACATCCTTCTCATACTCTTTATCAGTAAAACCGGTTTTGATCTCATCGATGATTTTCTGTGCAACCTGACAGGCATGTTTTTCATCGGCATTGGTGCAAAGGAAGGCGATAAATTCATCTCCGCCCATCCTGCCTACAAGATCATATTCTTCAACATTGTTTTTGATGATACTGGCAACTTTGATCAGAACTTCATCACCGATGTTGTGACCGTAGGTATCGTTGACATGTTTGAAATCATCGACATCGATCATCAGCAAGGTACCTTTATTGTTTATGCTTAGCTGTCTTTGAATATTCTCCTGGCAAGCCCGCCGGTTCATGACACAGGTCAGGAAATCGGTCGTCGAACGCTTTTCCAGTTCTTTCTTCAGCAGCTGTTTTTCCGTGACATCATTGATCAGAGCTATGATCCCTGTCACATTGCCGTTTTCATCATGGGTAGGCATTTTTATCAGCTCAAGATACTCCTTGATGCCATCGTCGTTTTCTTCGATGATATAGGATGTTCCTTTG
>JAFWKS010000283.1 GCA_017511325.1 Erysipelotrichaceae bacterium | reverse complement strand
TCGATCTTTCCTTGCCTCTGGTGTAAGGTACGATGCAATACGTGCAGAACTTGTCGCAGCCGTACATGATATTTACCCAGGCTTTATGAGACATGAATCTTGTGACCGGAACTGATTCGATGATCTCACCCATCTTGGAGAAGACCTCGATCTTGCGCTGCTTGGTCGTATATACTTCATAAAGCAGTTTAGGAAGCGAAGTGATATTGTGAGTACCGAAAACGATGTCGACCTGACGGTATTTCTCCATGATAAGTCTGACTGTGGATTCTTCCTGAGCCATGCAGCCGGCCATGCAGATGACAAGATCAGGATTATTGTTTTTAAGACGCTTTAATGCACCTATCTCACCCAGGACCTTTTCTTCGGCACCCTGTCTGACCGCACAGGTGTTGATGATGATCACATCAGCCTTCTTTTCATCGTCACAAGGTTCATAAGAGAGCTCTTCCAGTATACCTGCCATCGTTTCGGAATCACGCTGATTGGCCTGGCAGCCATGGGTGATAATGAAGTATTTCTTATCTTTGCCGATATCTTTATAGCTTTCGTCCAGAATAAAAGTAAGTTTCTTTGAAACTTCCTTATTGCGAGCTCTGGCATCGCTTAGTGACGGCAGCTTGTAATCCTTTTTCATACTTCATTTATTTTAAGTTAAAGGCATAAAAAAACCAAGTTTTTTAACTTGGCTTTCAATTATTGTGATAATGCTTCAACAGGGCATGTTGATACGCAAGCACCGCAGTCAATGCAAGTATCTTCATTGCAGACTGATTTGCCTTCATCATCTAACTGAAGAGATCCAGTTGGGCAAACGCCTGTGCATGCACCACAACCGATACAAGTATCACGATCAATTTTTACTGGCATATACAACCTCCTTTTTACTTACAAAAAAATTATATCATGCCATTATTAGGGTTAGTAAAGGCTAACTGTATCAATCCTTTTTAATTTCCAGTGAAAGGAAATCAAGCTGATCCTGATCGACCGTGTTCGGAGCATCCGACATCAGACAGTAAGCAGTAGCGGTCTTAGGGAACGCAACAACGTCTTTGATGTTGTCTGTACCGGTCAAAATCATCACCAGTCTTTCAATGCCGATACCTACACCGCAATGAGGCGGAGCGCCGTATTCAAAGGCTTCAATGAAGAATCCGAACTTGTTTTTGATCTGTTCTTTGCTTAAGCCTAAGGCATCGAAGACCTTAGCCTGCATAATTGAGTCATGGATCCTTACTGAACCGGAAAGCAGTTCATAGCCATTCAATACCAGGTCATAAGCTCTTGAGTAGCAATTGGCCTGATCGGTCGTCAGTTTATCGATATCTTCATCTCTAGGAGCTGTGAATGGATGGTGGGCACTTACCCAGCGGTTTTCTTCTTCCGAATATTCATACATTGGGAATTCCGTGATCCATTCAAAGCAGAATCTGTTCTTGTCTATCAGGCCAAGCTCTTCGCCCAGTTTCTTTCTGACGGCTCCTAAAGCCACTTCAGCGATATTCTTCTTATCAGCTATCATCAATACTACATCGCCGTTTTCCAGCTTCAGGAAGTCTCTTAAGGCTTCCTTTTCGTTCTGCGGCAAGGCATTGTTTACAGAACCGGAGAATTCATTATTTTCATATTTCAGATAAGCTACACCTTTGGCTTTGTAGATCTTGACGAATTCGTTCAATTCATCAAATTTTTTCCTTGAAAGTTTGTCTGCAGCATTATGGAAAGTGAGTGATTTGATTATTCCGCCATCAGCCACACAGTTTTTGAATACCGCAAACGCTGAATCCTTGAATAGATCAGTGACATTGACCATTGCGTTGCCAAAACGCAGATCAGGCTTGTCTGAACCGTATTTGTCCATAGCGTCAACATATCTGATCCTCGGGAATTCAAGATCATCTATGCCTTTGATCTGCTTGAAGACAGCTCTCATCACCTTCTCAACTTCCGAAAAGATATCTTCTTCATCCGCAAAAGACATTTCGATATCGATCTGGGTAAATTCAGGCTGACGGTCAGCTCTCAGATCTTCATCCCTGAAACATCTAGCGATCTGGAAGTATCTGTCCATGCCGCCGATCATCAGAAGCTGTTTATACTGCTGCGGAGACTGTGGCAAAGCGTAGAACTTGCCTTTGTAAAGTCTTGAAGGTACCAGATAGTCTCTTGCGCCTTCCGGAGTCGACTTGGAAAGGATCGGAGTCTCAACTTCGACAAAGTCATCCTTATGCAAGACATCTCTAACGATCGTCGCTACCTTGTCTCTGACCAAAAGCTTTTCCTTGATCGGATTTCTTCTGATATCTAGATAACGGTATCTGAGTCTTAGATCCTCTAAAGCATCAGTTTCATCCGCGATAATCATCGGTGTCGTCTTGGCAGCTGAAAGGACCTTGCAGCTATCAGCCAGCACTTCGATCTCACCGGTCTCCAGTTTTGGATTTGGTGTCTGTTTTACAGCAACTGTTCCTTCGATCTGGATCACATATTCGTTTCTGACATCTTTTACCAGATCTGCATGACTTTCATCAAAAGTGATCTGAGTGATGCCATAACGGTCTCTAAGATCGATAAAGACAATCGAACCGAGATTTCTTCGCTTGGCGACCCAGCCAGCCAGTTTCACTCTTTTTCCTTCATCGGTTTTTCTCAATTCACCACAGGTATGATCTCTATACATAATAATCCTCCATCAGCTGATCTATCCTCTCGATCAGTTCATCCCTTTTAACTTCTTCCTGAGCCTGTGTCAGGGTATCTTTCAGTGTTACGACACTGTTCTTGACTTCATCTTCTCCCACTATAAGGATGAATCTAGCCTTCTTGCGGTCACTTGATTTGAACTGCGCTTTCAACGATCTTCCGTAGTAATCCATCTCGCTCGTATAGGAATTGTCTCTTAATTCCTCCAGGATGTTGAAGGCATAATCCTTATCTTCATTAAGGTTAATGACGTAGCAGTCGATATTTTTTTCATATTCAAGCACATCCTCGGCATCACAGAGGATCATCAGCCTTTCGACTCCGATCGCAAAGCCGATCCCGCTCATTTCAGGTCCGCCCATCTCTTTAACAAGATTGTCATAGCGGCCGCCGCCAAAGATCGTAGCCTGAGAGCCGGATGCTTCATTGGTACTGACCACTTCAAAGACCGTGTCAGTATAGTAATCCAGGCCTCTGACGAGCTTGTCATCGACTTCATAAGGTATCTCAAGCAGATCAAGGTAGTGCTTCACCTTTTCAAAGTAGGCAGCAGATTCTTCTGAAAGAACCATTTTCGGGGCATTTCTGATGATGTCCTTGTCGTGATCGATCTTGCAGTCAAGGATCCTGAGCGGATTCTTGTATAATCTGTTTTGACAATCGATACACAGTTCATCCTTGTGCGGTTCAAAATAGGAAATGAGTGTATCTTTATACTTTATCCTTGATTCATTATCGCCCAGTGAGTTGATCAATACCTTGATTGACTGCAAGCCTAATGTCTTGATATAGAAATAACCCATGGCGATCACTTCCGCATCGATCAAAGGATCCTTGTCGCCGATACATTCGATACCTAACTGTGTAAACTGGCGCTGTCTGCCTTTCTGCGGACGTTCATGCCGAAACATCTCTTCGATATAGCCAAGCTTCACCGGCAGTTCGCTGTTTCCATACATTTTGTTTTCGACAAAGGATCTGATGACACCGGCTGTGCCTTCCGGTCTCAAGGTCAATGAATCCTTGTCATTGACAGAGAAAGTATACATCTCCTTGGTGACCATGTCGGAAGTATCATTCTCCTTCTTGAAGACACCTGTGTATTCAAAGACCGGCGTCTTGATCTCGCTGTAGCCGTACAGATCCAAAAAATGTCTGAAGAGATCTGCCAGCATGTTGAACTTGACCATGGTCTCAGGAAGCAGGTCATAAGTGCCTTTTACTGTTTGATATGCCATATCTGTCCCCCTTAAAAAATAAAACGTCCTTGTCTAAGGACGTTTTTAAACGCGTTGCCACCTTAGTTCACATGTATATGTGCACCTTGAAACTTTAACGCAGTTATACGATCTGTTTTCACAGATATCAAGGAAGTGTCACTCGCATCCCCTTCATGAAGCCTTGCACCAGACGCTTCTCGCTAGGAATCAGAAATACGATCATTTTCCTTATTGACACTAAAATTCTAGCATTATTTAATGGCTCTTTCAACCGAAATAACGCTTTCCACTTTGCGAAGATTGGCCATGATGTTTTCAAGATGTTCGAGGTCATTGACCATAAAAGACATATTGGTCGTTGCGCTAAGATCTTCGTTGTTTACAGCCGAATTGACAAAGGTCAGATTGGCCTTGTATTGAGCAACGACCGTGACAAGATCTGTCAGAAGATATGATCTGTCTTTGGAGAAGATCTTTACTGAAGTCTCATATTTGATATCCGGACGATTTTCATCCCAGTTTACATCGATAATCCTTTTTACGTCCTTCATGTTTGGACAGTCTTTGCGGTGCACCTTGATGCCCTGACCCTTGGAAACAAATCCGACGATCTCATCACCATATACCGGTGAACAGCACGGCGACAATGAGATCTTCATTGACGAGATGCCCGTAACCACGATACCGGTCTTGGAGACGATGTGACTTCTTTCGGCATTCTTCTTCGTCAGTTTTTCGATGTATTCAAGATCGACTTCCTTCTTGCCGAACTTGGTAAGCTTTTCAATGACAGCGATCGTGGTCATCGACTTCATGCCTATGGCATAGAACATGTCGTTTGCGCTGCTCAACTGGAAACTGTTGGCGACTTTTTCAAGTTTCTTGTCATCCATCAGTTCTTCGACATCGAGCTCGTGACGCTTAAGGTCTTCCTTCAGCATGTTTTCGCCGGCCTTGATGAACTCTTCCTTGTCTTCAAGTTCCTTCTTGACGAAGTAGGCCTTTATCTTGTTTCGCGCATGGTTGGTCTTGACGATCTTGAGCCAGTCTTCAGACGGAGTCGAATTCTTGTTGGTACGAAGTTCAACGACATCACCGGTCTTCAAAGGTGTATTCAAAGGTACCAGAACGCCATTGACTAAAGCTCCGACCGTCTGGTTTCCGACTTCGGTATGGATCCTATAGGCAAAATCGATCGGAGTGGCACCAGCTGCCAGGTCGATGACTCTTCCTCTTGGAGTCAGACAGTAGATATTCGCATTGAAGATATCGTGAGTGATATCGTTCATATATTCCTTGGCATCAAGTTCGCTGTTGTCTTCAAAAGCCTTGAGCCAGTTGAGTTCTTCGATCAGTTTCTTCTGTGAACGGGTCTTCCCTTCCTTGTAAGACCAGTGAGCGGCAACACCTCTTTCAGCGATCTCATCCATCTCTTCGGTCCTGATCTGGACTTCATAGATCCTGCCATCCGGTCCGACGATAGTGGTATGCAAAGACTGATACATGTTCATCTTAGGCATGGCGATATAGTCTTTGAGCCTGCCCGGGATCGGGCGATAGACCGCATGGATGTAGCCTAGTATCTCATAACAGTTGAGTTCTGTCTTGGTGATGATCCTGATCGCCAATAGATCGAGGATCTCATCAAAACGCTTGTTTTTGGTGACCATCTTCTTGTTGATGGAATAAAGATGCTTTGAACGTCCAAAGATCCTGAAAGGAATATTGTGCATCTGCAAAACGATGGAGATGTCTTCCATCATTATTTCGATCTGCTGATCCCTTTCCGACTTCTTGGATTCGACGAGTTTGGCGATCTCGTGATACTTTTCGTTGTCCAGATAGTAGAAAGCCAGATCTTCAAGCTCATTCTTGATCTCGGCGATACCTAAACGGTGAGCGATCGGTGCATAGACATCAAGGGTCTCTGTCGCGATCCTCTTCTGCTTTTCCGGCGCAAGATATTCAAGAGTACGCATGTTGTGCAGCCTGTCGACCAGTTTGACCATAATGACTCGCACATCCTTGGCCATGGCGATCAGGATCTTGCGGTGATTTACCGCCTGATATTCCTTCTCATCAGTAAATTTAAGGTTGGAGATCTTGGTCACAGCTTCGACGATCTCATAGATCTCTTCACCGAACTCGGCGATGAATTCTTCTTTTGTGACATCGCAGTCTTCGATCACGTCATGAAGCAGACCGGCAGCGATGGTATTGGGATCGACTTCCAGTTTTGCCAGCTCATAGGCCACGTTTAAAACATGGACAAAGTACGGCTCACCGGAAGAGCGCTTCTGGTCCTTGTGTTTGTCATAGGCATAGTCATATGCCTTTCTGATGATAGCTATCGAATCAGGATTGGTTATATATGTCTCGATCTGATCAAAAAGCTCTTTTTCTGTACTTATTCCTTTTTTTGACATCTTTTTAATGAAAAACCGAAGCAGCGCTTCGATTTATTCTTCTAGTACTTCATTAGTGTGAATACATCGTAACCGCTCAATGCTTCCCTGCCCTTGAGATCTTCGAGCTCAATCAGGAAGGCGCAGCCTACTACTTCACCGCCAAGCTGTTCTACGAGCTTGATCGTCGCATCGACCGTACCACCGGTAGCCAAAAGGTCATCAATGATCAGCACTTTCTGTCCCGGTTTGATCGCATCTTCATGGATGTGAAGTTCATTCGTACCATATTCCAGATCATATGTTACCGATATGGTCTTGCGTGGAAGCTTGTTTGGCTTCCTTACCGGCACAAAGCCGATATTCAGATTATAAGCGACCGGGCAGCCGAAGATGAATCCTCTTGATTCCGGACCGGCGACTACTTCCGCACCGATCTTTCTGGCATATTCAGTAAGCTCATCACACGCATATCTGAATGCTTCTCCATCAGCCATTAAAGGCGTGATATCCCTGAAAAGAATACCCTTACTAGGAAAATCAGGAATCGATGCTACATAGTCTGTAAGGTTCATTGTTTTCGTCCCCCTAATCAAAATACAAATCAATTATAGTAAAACTAGATCAAATCTTCAATTACGAAAGAAAGCCTGCCTTTGTGATAGCTGTCACGTCTCAGATGACCGATCATCTTTGAGAATTTCTTATCAATAAGAGCCGAATTGAAGCTGATGGCCTCAAGATCTTCATTCAAAACGAATTTAGGATATTTTCCCTTGATGGTGAATCTTTTCAGATAGTTTCCATCGCTGCACAGAAGCGGCTGCATGAAACCTGTTCCATATGGCTGCAGATCCTCGATCTGTTTTATCACCTGTGCATTAAGATCTTCCTGTTTCAGATATAATGCATCCTTGTCTCTTCCTTCAAATTCGAATTCATTGTTTTTTATATATGTGATCAGTCTGTCATAGTTTTCCATCTTCATCGACAAGCCAACAGCCTGGGCGTGTCCGCCATAGGCATCAAAAAGCTCTTTTGTTTTGCTTAGATATCCAAAAAGGTCAGAATCGGCTGGAGCTCTGCCTGAGCCTTTAAGTTCTCCAT
>JAFWKS010000282.1 GCA_017511325.1 Erysipelotrichaceae bacterium | reverse complement strand
GAGATCGAGATCGCAGTCTTATTCTGTGAAAGATATGGATATGAACTGGAGATAGTCAATACCAATTTCGGCGGAATGGTCTCTGGCGTGCGGTCCGGCAAAAGCGATTTTGCGGTCGGTGACATAGGAGTGACTGAAGAAAGAAAACAAAGTGTCAATTTTTCTGAGGCAACTGCCATGGTCCGCGGGCGGGTCGCAGTCTTGGGTGATGCCGATGTCGAAAAGACAGATTTCTTTGACAGAGTCATGGAAAGCCTGGAAAAAACTTTCATCAGAGAAGATCGCTGGATCCTGTTTGTCAAAGGTGTTTTTACCACGCTTTTGATAACGGTGCTGACTCTGATTCTGGGGACCATTTTAGGCTTTGTGGTCTATGTGGAAGCAAGAAAAAACAACAGCACGTTTGTAAGGATAGTGAAGTTCTTCATCTGGCTCATAAAGGGTTTGCCGATGGTGGTGCTGCTGATGATCCTTTACTATATAATCTTTGGCAAGACTTCCATCAGCAATTTCTATGTTGCGGTCTTTGGCTTCACTTTGAATTTTGCCTGCTCGATGTACAGCATGCTGGAAGCAGGGGAAAAAGCTGTCGACAAGGGACAGAACGAAGCGGTCTTTACGCTGAACTACTCTTCAAGACAGACCTTCCTTGAGATAATCCTGCCGCAGGCTGCCTATCATTTTCTGCCGAGCTATAAAGCCGAGATCGTTTCTTTGATCAAGGAAACGGCCGTCGTAGGCTATATCGCGGTCGAAGATGTCACCAAGATCGGCGATATCATCCGCAGCAGGACCTATGAAGCCTTTTTCCCTTTGATCATGATCGCCATCATGTATTTTGCCATGGCGGCTTTCTTAAGTGCGATCGTCAACAGACTTGACATCAGAATCGATCCCGAGAAAAGAGATGTCCATAAATTCCTGGAAGGAGTAAGGCAGCATGATTGAAGTAAAGAATCTGCAGAAGACCTATAAAACTGCACCGGTCATCAAGGGTATCAGCACGACGATAAAAGAAGGTGACATCATCGCCATCATCGGACCTTCAGGCTGCGGCAAGTCGACTTTCATCCGCTGTCTGAACATGCTGGAAAAACCCAGCGGCGGCCAGATCATTCTTGACGGCGTGGATATAAGCGCACCTGATTACGATAAAAGCAAGATCAGCCGAAAGATGGGCATGGTGTTCCAGACATTCAATCTGTTCAATCATCTCACGGTCATAGAAAACATCATGCGTCCGCAGATGAGCATCCTGAAAAGAGATAAACAGAGTGCCTATGACAAGGCCCAGAGATTGCTTTCACAGGTAAATCTGCAGGCCAGAGCCTTTTCTTATCCGTCTTCTTTATCAGGCGGTCAGAAACAAAGAACTGCAATAGCCAGGACTTTGGCCATGGATCCTGAGATCATCCTTTTTGATGAGCCTACGAGCGCTCTAGACCCGACAATGGTCGGTGAAGTAAAATCGGTCATCAGCCATCTGGCCAAATCAGGCAAGACAATGATCATCGTCACCCACGATATGGATTTTGCCAGAAACATCGCCAGCAGGATCTTCTATATTGATGAGGGAACGATCTATGAGGAAGGCACATCGGATGAGATCTTCAATCATCCGAAAAAGGAAAAGACCAAGCAGTTCATCCATAATTTGAAAGTACAGGAATTTCTCATCAATGACAGAAAATTTGACTTCTTTGATGCCAGAACTGCGATCGAAGAGTACTGCCAGAAGAATCAGATCTCCTATACCAAGACTTATCATCTGCAGTCTATTTTTGAGGAACTCTGTATCGAGATCCTTTTGCCTTTGCTTGAAGATGAAATTGCGATCCGTTTTATTATCGAATACGCAGAAAACAAAGACGCACTCAGTGCAACAGTACTTTATGGCAGGAAGAAGATGAAGATCGAAGGAACACAAAACAAGCTCTCAATGGATATCGTTGAAGGTTTTCAGAATCCATCAAATATACAGAACATACCGGCAAATATCGCAATAAGCTTCATATCAAGATCAAATAAAAGAATTATATTCAGTAACAGAAACGATCATAAAATACGAAAAAATACAGATATCATTTTTCCGATATCTGTATTTTTATTTATGACTTTTTGATCGCATTATTGTAGCCGGTCACGAACTTGTCATCATAGGAAGAAAGGATGCCTGAGATGGAATCCATGGCGGCAGAGCGATAGTGGGAATTGGCGATGCGCTTTGAGAGCTCTTCGCGATAGAGCTTCTCATCGCAAGGTATCTCTATCTCCTTATTCAGGAAGGATGAAAGATAGATCGCGTTGGCGAGGATGATGGAATTGAGGCCCTGAGCTCCATCGGTCTCAAGCGGTGTCTTGTTTATGATCGCTGAAGTGAATTCGTTGACTACGCCTTCGTGCTTCGGGTCTGTGCCTTCTATCTTGATCTCGGTCTCTATAAGAGCCGGTTTTTCGTACATCAGCTGATAGTTATGCATTGCTGAAGCGGATTCCCTTTTTATTTCTTTGACTGTTATTTTCTTGTTTTCGATGATCAGAAGAGCCTGATCAGTCCTGATCTTCAGACAGTTGCTGCCGGAAAAGTCATTGGTAGAAGCGGTGAAGGTCCCGACGACTCCATCATTATATTCAAAAAAGATCGAAGCTTCATCATCTGTTTCGATATCATGGCCTTTTCCATATCCGAGTTTGGCATATACTCTATCAGGCAAACCGAAGAGCCATTGCCAGAGATCGAGCTGATGGATGGCCTGGTTCATCATCAGACCACCGGCTTCACCGATCCAGGTCGCATGCCAGTAGCTTTCATCAAAATAGACCTGGTTGCGATACCAGTTGGTGATAGTCCAGTCGGCACGAAGGATAGTGCCGTATGTTTTGTTGTCGAGCAGTTCTTTAAGCTTGCGGAAAAGGGGATTCTGCCGCTGGTTGAGCATCACGCCGAAAACGAGATCGGAATAGTGCTTCTGATGTTCCTCGATGATGGAACGGGCTTCATCCGCATAGACACACAGCGGTTTCTCGCATAGGACATGGATTCCTCTCTTGAAGCACTCTTTAATATAGAAATAATGATCAGGATGAGGTACGACGATCTGACAGGCGTCGATCAGTCCGCTGTCGAGCATTTTTATCGCATCATCGAAAAAGGCCACGTTCTCAAGATGCTTTTTGGCCCAGTCAAGCCTGACGCTGTTGTTTTCGGCAATGGCAGTAAGCTCCACTTCCTTACAGATGTCGGTCTCAAGATATCTTCTGACATAATGCGAACCATGTTTACCGAAGCCGATGATTCCGATTCTGATTTTCTTCATATTATCTATATCCTCTTCTACCTTAATTATAAAGAAATAAAATCTTAAAAATAAGGGTTCAGTATCAGTTCAAAGACTGCCTTCAAGAAAAGAGCTGATATTTAGCGGGCGTATATGTTTTCCTGCTTTTCAAGCTCATCGATTCTGGCTTCAACAAGGGCATAGCGGTATTCCTGCGCAAGTTCTTCGATCTCGATGTCTGAATTGAATCTTTGTTTCATTATCAACAGGATGTCTTCAGGAATATTGATGCCGTTGGCATAGCCTGTTTGAGAATCGAAGGCATCCAGTCTGCCAAGTGCTCTTACGGCGTCGATCAGCCTGTTATCAGGATCATCTTCAACTGTTGTTTTTGCTTCAAGGTCACCTCTGACGAAGAAATAAGATGCGACAGTGAAAAGCGAAGTCATTGTATTGGAGATCAGAATGGAGAGGGCGATCGCCTCAACACCGATCCTGAAATAGTGCGTCAAGACATAAAGCAAAGGAATGCGGATGACAAACTTCTGCAGAAAACTGGAAATGGTTTTGAGCTTTGTTTTTTTGGCGGCAAAAAGATAGGCACTGAAGGCACTGTCGAAAGCCATGAAAATGAAATCCAGTCTTTGGATCCGGTAAAGTCTGCGGATATTGTCCATCATTTCAAGATTCTCACCGGCAAAATAGCCTATGAGAGCTTCCGCTGACAGATTGACGATGATAAACAAAGCTGTAACGATCGCTATCATCAGCAGCAATGAATCAGCTATGGTCTTTTTAACCCGTCCATACTGATGACCGCCCATGCTGGCAGCGATCACTGTCGTTTCCGCATCCTGTATCGCATCCAAAGGGGTAGTCACGATCGAAGTGATCCTGTTGCAGCAGGAGAAGGCCGCCAGACAGATGCTTCCATAGACGGCGTATTGGCTGTTGCAGATGACTTTGGAAACAGTTGTCATGGATTTGATCATGATGATAGGTATTGCCAGTTTTATATAAGGCTCAAAGAACTCTTTGTTGAAGGATGTATGTTTCCAGCTGATCCTGAAAGGTGAATCCTTGGCAAAGAATTCACGTAAAGCTATCAGCGTGATCAGAAAATGGGAAAGGCAGACCGACAAAGGCAGCAGGATGACGGCTGAGTGTCTTGAAAGCATGCCGCTATTGATAAAATGCATGATCGGAAGGTTGAAAAGCGGTTTCGTCATCAGAAGCAGGATATTGCATATGGAAACGACTTTGGTGTTGCCGCGGGCTTTTACACTGGAAAAATAGAGCGTATTGATGGCGGCAAAGATAGTGCCGAAGATGCTGAAAGAAAAATAGGTCGAACCGATATCCAGCATCTCGGCAGGTATTTTAAAAAAGCTCAGTATCGGTTTGGCAAAAGGGATACTGATACTTGCAACAGCTATGCCGATGAACAGGAAGGTGAAGAAGACGGTGCTTAGATCACGTTTTATCTCATCAAAATCACCGGCACCGAACGATCTGGAGATTCTTATACCTACAGCGATAGCCATCGATACGAAG
>JAFWKS010000281.1 GCA_017511325.1 Erysipelotrichaceae bacterium | reverse complement strand
TTGTCTTTATACCGCCATCTTGACCAACAAGGAATATGCGAAAAATTACAACTTTAAAACTCCTAAGGATCTCTGTTTTGAGGCGATCGGTCTTAATTGCGGATCATACAACATCAGGATCAGCGGAAAGAAATCTTTGACAGGCTTGCTGATGGCAGACTATCTTCCTGAACAGGGATCAAAGAAAGAACTTGAACTTCTATGCTGTATAGATCATGTTACGGAAAACTTCCCGCCAGTCTTTGTAATGACAGCTACCGGTGATTTTCTTAAGGACCAGGCTATGGAGCTGGTAAAGAAACTGAGTGAAAAAGACGTGCCGCATATTTACCGTCTTTACGGAGATATAAACAACAGACTTCCTCATGTCTTTCACTGCAACATCAGAAGCAAGGATGCCAAGCTCTGCAATGATGAAGAATGTGATTTCTTTAAAAAGTATCTATAAGGCTATTTGATATAACACAATGAAAGCATAGGTGCTTTTGAAAGTAAGCTTATCCTAACAAAACTCTATTGCAAAAATCGAAGATTATATGTACTATGTAGATGGGGGAAGTATTGGCCCCCTTTTCTTTTTCTAGAAATAATAAATATTGACAAATAAAGTTCAATAAACATAGAATTAGTTAAACCGATGATAAAGGGTAAGTAGATTTCATAAAGGTTCACATAGAGAGTTACGAAGGGTGGAAAGTAACAGAAAAGTGAGATCGAATGGACTTTAGAGGGCAAGCGGAAACCGCAAGGGAGTATGTGAGACGTAACGGCAATACGTAAGTTTGTCAGCATATGTCAGTATGCATGAGTGGGTATCACAGATACCAAGCCGGGTGGCACCGCAGGAAAAATACAATCCTGTCCCAGCAAAAAAGGGACAGGATTTTTATATTCAGGGAGGAATCAAAATGAAGAAATTATTGTCTGCTTTACTCGTATGCTTATTGGCTTTCTGTTTGTGCGCATGTGCTGCTCCGGAAGAAAAGCCGGAAAACATCGATGATGACAAGACCGTCTATGAGATCGGAATCTGCAATTTCGTCGATGATGCTTCACTTAATCAGATCTACGAAAACATCGTTGTCAGACTGCAAGAGCTTGGCAAAGAAAACAACGTGAACTTCGTGATCAGCTATGACAATCCGAATGCGGATGCCAATGTCATGGCACAGATCATCACCAATTTCATCGTTGATAAAGTCGATCTGATGGTCGGCATCGCTACACCGGTCGCCATGAATATGCAGGCAGCAACGGAAGATAATCAGATCCCGGTCATCTTTGCTGCTGTTTCTGATCCGTTAGGTGCAGGACTGGTCGAATCACTGGCTGAGCCTGGTTCCAATATCAGCGGAACATCTGATTATCTTGATACTGCAGCCATGATGGATCTGATCCTGGCTTTAAATCCTGACATCAAGAAAGTCGGCCTGCTTTATGATGTGTCACAGGATGCTTCTACAGCCGCTATCGCTTCCGCAAAACTTCTGTTACAGGAAAAGGGCATTGAAGTGATCGAAAAGACCGGTACCAATGTCGATGAGATCAAACTCGCCGTTTCATCTTTGATCTCTGAAAAAGTTGAAGCCGTATTTACACCAAGCGACAATACCGTCATGACGGCTGAGCTTTCGATCTATGAAGATCTGCTTGCAGCCAAGATCCCGCACTTTGCCGGTGCTGACTCCTTTGCTTTAAATGGTGCTTTCCTTGGCTATGGTGTAGATTATGCCAATCTGGGAAGAGAAACAGCTGACATGATATATGAAGTGCTTGTGCAAGGAAAAGACCCTGCTTCTTTATCTGTCAGGACTTTCGATAACGGTATCGCTACCATCAACAACGAAGCCATTAAAGCTCTGGGTCTTGATCTAGCTGATCTGCAGTCTAAGTTTGAACCTTACTGCACAAAGATCCAGACTATCGATACAGCTGAATCATTCAACTAGAGGTATATATGTCTTTACTCTTGCAAACAGCATTTGAACTTGGTCTGATAAGCTCGTTAGTTGTACTGGCGCTTTTCTTGAGCTACTCAATGCTGAATGTCTGCGATCTGTCAACTGATGGATGTTTCACTTTAGGCGCCTGCGTCGGTGCAGTCGTTGCGATCAGCGGACATCCGTATCTTTCAATACTGGCGTCTTTCTTTGCAGGCATACTCTCAGGACTTGTTACTTCTTTGCTGCAGACATACATCGGCATCGATTCCCTTCTATCCGGGATCATTGTCAATACCGCCATGTTTTCGATAAATATCGCTATCATGGGCAACAGTTCTCTGCTCAACATGAACAAAACTGAAACGATCTTTACAATATTAAAAGGCGTTTTGAATGATACTTTCCTAAAAAACAGGCAGACCCTGATCATCGCTGTAATTGCTGTCGTCATAGTCCTGCTTTTACTGAATCTGTTTTTGAAAACAAGACTTGGCATCGCTTTAAGAGCTACCGGCAACAATCCTGCCATGGTCAAATCATCTTCTATCAATCCGAATGTGATGACGATCGTCGGATTGTGTCTTTCAGGAGGCATCTGTGCGCTTTCAGGCTGTCTGCTTGCGCAATCCCAGAAATCGGTAAATATCGATATCGGCCAGGGCTTCCTTACGATATCTCTTGCCTCACTGCTTATAGGAAGGATCCTGAGCAGATCCGATTCGATTCCTGTCAGAAGTATATGTGCCGTTATCGGTACGATCATCTTCAGACTGATCTACACGATCGCCTTAAGACTGAATATGCCGGCCTATATGCTTAAGATGATCTCGTCAGTTATAGTTATTCTGGCCATCGGCATTCCTTATCTCAAGAACCGTTATCCTGAATTCAGAAGAAGAATGGAGGCCAGGAAAGAAAATGCTTGAACTGATCAACATCACTAAAACCTTCGATCCGCATACAGCCTATGCCAAAACCGTGATCAACGGGCTTGATCTTAAAGTCAATGATGAAGACTTCATCTGCATCATCGGTGCAAACGGTTCAGGCAAGTCGACACTGTTCTCGCTGATCGCCGGCTCGATACTTTCCGACAGCGGAAAGATCATCCTCGATGGCAGAAACATCACGATGGACGCTGAATACAAAAGAGCTCACTACATCGGCCGTCTCTTCCAGGATCCAATGCTTGGAACTGCTCCTGATCTGACGGTGTATGAGAACCTGATGCTGGCGGCAAAACAGGGTTCTTGGCTCTCGATCCCGGATAAAAACGACAAAGCTTATTTAAAAGAAAGATTGAAGGAACTGGATATGGGTCTTGAAGATCGCATGAATACGCCTGTCAGACTTCTCTCGGGCGGTCAAAGACAGGCTCTGACTCTGATCATGGCTACGATCAACCCGCCAAAGATCCTTCTTCTTGATGAGCACACCGCTGCGCTTGATCCGGAAAGTGCTGATAAAGTTATCGCCCTGACGCAGAAGATCGTCAGCGAAAACAGGATCACCTGTCTCATGATCACGCACAATATGAATCAGGCCTTGCAGATAGGCAACAGAACGATCATGCTGAACAATGGAAAGATCGTGTATGAAACTCAGGGCGAAGAAAGAAAGAAACTTACTGTAAATGATCTTGTCGAAAAGTTCAGATCTGCCGTAGGCAAAGAACTTGATGACGATGAAATCCTTCTTGTTTAAAATGAGTCGAATTGCTTCGACTCATTTTTATTTCAGACATTCTTCAACAAATTCACTTGTTACATCCACAAGACGCTTGGACTGTTCAGGATGATCATCCCACAGACCAAAGCCATGGTTTGCTCCAGGTATTATTTCCAGTTTCTTCTTTTTCTCGGTTGTCAGATTATTGAAACAGTTCTGTGCGATCTTCGGCTCAACGGTAATATCCGCATCCCCATGAACGATTATGACGTTGCCATCAAATTTCTTCATGTCACCTACACTGTCATAATTGAACATGTTGTCATAGAACTGCTTTGACAGATGGATATAGGTGTTGTCAAATTCATTGAAATATAAAGCGAATCCATTTTTATCTGCTTCGTCCTTTAAACTATTGCCGTTTCTGTCATAAACAAACGTGCTAAGATCGTTCATATCAGAAATAGCCGCAGCCCATAGGCCGATCGTTTTGAAGCGTTTGTCAACTTCATTTACATAGATCGAAGTGATCCTGCCACCCATGCTGTAGCCGATCATGGCCATCCTGTTTTCATCAATGTCGTATCTGTCAAACATGTAATTGATACACGATGTGATGTCATCCATGCTGTTGTCGATGCAATAGAGATCATACGGCTCTTTCGATTCGCCGCAGCCTGACTGATCCATCATGATGGAATTGAAGCCCTTTTGTGCAAGCCTCAAGGCAACTTCGGTGAATCTGCCTCCCTCGGTCCTTTCAGCCTTGAAGCCATGAACGAATACGATCAGACCTTTGCCGTTTCCTTCATAGACATCGCATGGTATCATGCTTCCTCTTTTTGATTTGATTTCTGTTTTCATGTTTCCTCCAAAAAAGGCTGAAGATCAGCCTTAATATTGTGCATCAAGTTTATTCAAGGCATCGAAAATGACTTCAACAAACTTTTCCCTGTCAGTCGATATGAGGACTGTTTTAGGATTCTTCATTTCTGTAACGCGGTTTCTGGTATCGACTACCGTCATGCCACGACAGTATTCACCGACTGTTTCGATGTATACTTCCTTTTCCTCACTCTTGAAAAGTTCAGGATAAAGAAGATAGATGACAGGTGTGGCATCAAAGATCGCTGTACGATCCCAGCCGTTTCTTATCGCATAGCCCTGATAGAACTTCATCAGGTCATAGAACAGTCTCGAGACCTTGCCACCGTCTTTGGCTCTTTCTGTCTCGGTAAGCAGGATGCTTCCGGAATAGCAGACTTCCAGTCCGGCCATAACGACTTTAACTCCTGAATCAAAGACGATCTTGGCTGCTTCCGGATCATGGTAGATATTGAATTCTGCCTTGATCAGGACATTGCCGTTATAGATGCCACCACCCATGATGACGATCTGATCGATCTTTGCCCTTAATTCCGGATAGGTCTTCAGGAAAAGACCCATGTTGGTCAAAGGACCGATGCAGACAAAGGTGACCTTGTCTTTTGCTTCCAGAAGTGTTTTCTTCATGAACTCGATCGCATGCATATCCTTGGCTGAGTTTAATGCTTCAGGAAGTGCAGGACCATCGAGTCCGCTTTCGCCATGTGCCTGAGGCTGTACGTCAAGTTCCTTGACGATCGGCGAATTATATCCTTTATATACCGGGATATCGATACCCAGATATGTCTCAACTCTTAAAAGATTGTTTGTGACTTTATCAAGAGTCTGATTTCCGGCTACAGTCGTAAAACCCAGGATATTGAGTTCATCTCTATGAGCCAGTGCGACCAGGATCGCAATAATATCATCATGTCCGGGATCACAGTCTATGATGATGTTTCTCATTATTTCTCCTCAACCTGTCCGTGCTTGACTCTGATGTAGTTGACGATAGAAGCAACCGTTACAAAGATGAAGACGGCAATGTATGGAACGGCACCAACCAGATCAGGTGGGAATACCGTTGATGTGTTAAAGACTACTGATACAGAACGGAATACTGAGAACAGCAGTGCAGATATCAGCAAGACACCGTAGCTGCCATTGGCGATACCGTTTGCGGCGATACCCATCCAGCCCTGTCCGGAAACCATTCCTTTAGAGAAGGCCTTAACATAGTTGAGGGAGAGATACACACCGCCAAATGCCGCAAAGATACCGGAAAGGATCAGGGCAAGAACACGCAGTCTGTTGACATTGACACCGGCTGTTCTTGCGGAATCTTCATTAAGACCGCAGGCTCTCATGCGCATGCCTAACGGGGTCTTGTACATCATGATGAATAATGCGATCAGAATTATCCAGCAGACATAGGTCAGAATATAATGTCCGGAAAGCAGACTGCCTAAGATCGGGATATCTTTGATCACAGGAATATCCAGTGAACCAAGCGTTGGTGTCATCAAAGAAGCACTTGAACCTTTCTGACCGGTAACGGTGTAAAGGATGAAGATGGCAATTGCATCCGCAAAAGTATTCAGAGCGATACCGATCAAGATCGGATTAGCTCCAAGTTTCATAGAGAACAGCGCTATCAACAGAGCACTTAGTGTACCCACAACAAGGCCGATAATGACACCGGCTACTGCGCTTCCGGTGAAGTAGCTTCCTAGAACACCGGCAAGAGCGCCGAAAGTCATGATGGCTTCAATAGCGATGTTGGTTATGCCTGTGCTTGCGGCAACAAACGAAGCGATCGACGCAAACAGGATCGGCGAAGCCAGACGGATGACGGTCTGAAGAAATTTGAGTGTAAATATCTGAGCAAAAATACTACTTTCCATCTTTCTCTAAACCCTCCTTTAACAGTTTTCTCTCTCTGAATCCTCTTAAGAAGTACTGTGAGGAGATCAGCAGGATGATAACACCTTCAACGATCGAGACGATCTCTGAAGGTACGGATGTATCAACGAAGTAAAGGACCTTAGTTCCTTCTTCAAGATATTTGATAAAGAATGAAGCGATGACGATGCCGATCGGATTGTTGTGACCGAGCATTGCCAGCAGCATGCCTGAGAAACCGATACCGGACAGTGTCTTGTCTGGCTGATACTGAGCAGTCTGCGACAGCAGATGGCAGGCAGCACCGATGCCACAGAGGATACCGGAGATCAGGGCTGTCGTTATCGACAGTTTGAAGGAATTGATTCCAGAATATTCAGAGAACTGCGGATTTGTGCCGACCAGTCTGATCTGATAGCCAAGTCTGGTCTTCTTCAGCATCACGCTGAGGATGACCATGCAGATAAGCAGGATCACCAGACAGATATTGATCCTTAACGGCTCATAAAGATAGCCGATACGTGCTGATGCAGCATATTCCTTTGTGGCGATCAATGAACCGACATCACGCATGTAGGTCCTGACGATATATACTGATACGGCAGAATAGATGGAGTTCAGCATCAATGAGACGACCATTTCATTCGTGTTGAACTTGGCTTTCAAAAGCGAAGGGATGCACATGAGCACACCGCCGACCAGAGCACCGACCAGGATACAGATAAACGGATGAAGGATAAAGCTTGAAGTGATATCCGCAACCGCAACTGCTGCGATGGCGACACCGGAAATAATGAAGATGCCTTCAGCACCGAGGTTGAAAGCTCCGGATTTGAACAGAACACCGGCTGCCAGTCCGGCGAAAGCATACGGAATGAAGCTTTCAATGACTGAACCGATATATCTGGTCTTCTTTAATGGCCCGGTAAGGATCGTAATAAACGCGTTGAACGGATCCTTTGAAACAAAGCAGAGGATGACGAAAGTCAAAGCCAGACCGATCAGGATCGAAATAGCCAGCTTAAGAGCTTCGAATATCTTCGGATTGGTTATAGATAACTTGTAATTCTTTGAATACTTTGAAGATTTATCAGTCATTCAATGCACCTCCGATCTCCTCTTTTGCCTGAGATTTGGCACCAAGCATATACATACCGAGTTCCTGTTCGGTAACGTTCTTGGCATTCTTAAAATAAGCAGCGATCTTTCCGTTGAACATGACGATGATGCGGTCAGACAGATCCATGACCTCATTGAGGTCGGCAGATACCAGCAGGATACCTGTACCTTCATTTCTAAGATCGATCAGTCTGTGATGTACGAATTCCGCACTTCCGATATCGATACCGTGGGTCGGCTGTTCAGCGATCATCAGGTTTGGAGAAGTGTTCCATTCTCTGGCAACGACGACTTTCTGAATATTACCTCCGGAAAGTGAATTGACACTTGTTTCGGCAGAATCCGTCTTTACGGCAAATTTGTCGATCAGATCATTGGAAAGTTCCTGGATCGCTTTTCCATCCATGAAGAATTTATTGTTTATGTCCTGTCTTTCAAAATATGAAGAGATCAGGTTATCGGAAATAGGAAGCTCTCCGGCAATACCATCGTTCATTCGATCTTCCGGTATATATGCCATTCCTACATCACGGCGCTTCTTGACATTCATTTCTGTGACATCGCTGCCGCTGATCTCGATCGAACCGGAATACTTGATCTTCTGCAGACCGCTGATACATTTGACCAGATCAATCTGGCCGTTTCCTTCAACACCGGCAACACCCAGTATCTCACCTCTTTTGACAGCGAACGATACATCATCAAGGACCGGCTTGTCATTATGTTCCATGAACAGATTCTTGACGATCAGGGCTTTTTCATTATTGAAGTCCTTGTGAGTCTTGTATTCGTCCATGTCGTTTTCCAGATCACGTCCGATGATCAGATTCGTCAGCTGTTCCATGGTCAGGTCTTCATTTCGATATGTACCCTTGGATACACCGTTTCTGATGACAGAGATACGGTCAGAGATCTTCTTAACTTCATCCAGCTTGTGAGAAATAAACAGGATGGTATGACCCTGAGCCTTGAACTGGCGCAGCTGATCGAACAGTTTTTCCGTTTCCTGCGGAGTCAGGACTGATGTCGGCTCATCAAGAATGATCAGCTCGGCATTACGGTAAAGCGTCTTGAGGATCTCGACTTTCTGTCTTTTAGCAACAGAAAGTGTCGACACCTTGGCAGTAACATCGAGTTCGAAATTATACTTGTCCGATAATTCCTGCGTCTTCCTGACTGCTTCCTTCTGATCGATGAAGATGCCCTTGGTCGTTTCATCGCCTAAGACGATGTTGTCGACAACACTGAAAGAAGGTATCAGCATGAAGTGCTGATGTACCATGCCTATACCGACCTTAATCGCATCCATCGAACTGGCGAAATGCCTCTCTTCACCCTTATAGGTGATCGTTCCGGAAGACGGAGCTTCGATGCCGAAGATCATCTTCATCAGTGTGGATTTGCCCGCACCGTTTTCACCGACGATCGAGTGGATCTCACCTTTTTCGAATTCCATGTTAATGTCACGGTTTGCCACAGTGCCATTCGGATAAACTTTGGTAACTTTATCCAGTTTTAAAATGGTCTCCCCCATAATCGCTTTCCTTTCCCTTAAAATAATTAAAAGTTATGCCCTGTCAATAAACAGAGCATAACTTTAGTTTCCAAAAATAAGCTTTTAATTAGCTGATACGGTTAGCATCTCTTACTGCTGGCCATTCAGTGTCATAGTCTGCGAATTCGAGACAGTCGACAACTTCAACTTCACCAGAAGCAACCTTTGCTAAAGTAGCAGCGATTTCGTTTCTGACTTCTTCAGATACGTTTGCAAGATAGAAGTCGTTTTCAGCGATACCAACACCGTTCAGAGCGATACCCCAAACTTCTCTGTGCTCTAAAGCCATCTTCTCATCATAAGTGCCGTTCTTGACCATATCACATACAGCCTTGAATGCAACGTTAGTGTTCTTTAAAGCAGAAGTAAGGATTGTGTTTGCCCATGCAGGGTTAGAATCCTTGAACTGTAAGTACTGGTCCTGGTCAACACCGATGCACCATACATCTTCATGTTCAGAGCAAGCATCGATAACACCGTTACCTAAGCCACCAGCAACCTGCCAGATAACGTCTGCACCTTTTTCGATCATAGCTGCAGTTGTTTCCTTACCTAAAGCTGCATCAGTGAATGAATCAGGATAAGAGATCAAGTACTTAACACCTTTTTCAGTTAAGACCTGGCACCAGCCGGAAATGAACTGATTCATGAAGTTGAAGTCTTTACCAACAACAACACCAACGATACCTGTCTTGGTAACAGCTGCAGATAAAGCACCTACAACATAACCTAAATCATCAAGAGCCCAAGTAGCGCCGTAGCAGTTAGCTGGGAGACCACCTTCTGGTTCGTTAGAGCAGTCGAAGTTGTAGAACTTCTGATCAGGATACTTTTCACATGCCTTGTATAAGAAACCTTCATAAGTTTCGTTACCAGATACGACGAGGTCATATTTGCCTTCTTCGCATACGTTGTCATACCAGTTCATCCAGTTTGACTCATCAGCAGCACCTGCAGGGTCACACTCGTAGACATCAACAGTAATACCATTGTCAGCAGCATTTACTTCATCAGCAGCAGTAGCCAATGTGTCCCAGTAAGACTGGTCGCCTCTGAAAGGCATCAGAACTGCGATCTTGGTAGTGTTGTCGTCTTCAGTTGGAGCAGGTTCATTGCCGCCGCCGTTGTTGTTTCCTGCACAACCGGCTAAGGTGAGGACAACGAATAATGACAACAAAACAGTTAATAATTTTTTCATTTTTCTCTCCTTTTTCTTTATATTTTAAATTTCTCAAACAAGAAATTTAAAACCGAAGTTGAGCTCTAACAGACCGTATTCCCAATCTATTAAAATACAAAAAAATTATAGCATTTACTAAATGGATATAGCACATAAATCGGAACAGTCGGCTGCAAGAAAGCGTTTTCAATCCATCCTTATACTTAAAGTCCTGCATTTTGTATCTTTTCCGATATATAAACCGAATAGATCATTCAATAAAATCTTTCCGAAATCATATTCTTTTTTATCAAACCACACTTTTCTGTCTTTGATCTCAAGGTCATGAGCCACCTTCTTTTCCCAATCAAGTTCATATTTGCGGATCACTTTGATCTTTTTGTCTTTCCTGATCAGGACCAGCTGCTTTTTCCTTAAGCCGATCGCCCAGTAATCAAGGAAACCCTTCATGTTGAACACAAAGAGATGTTCATCCCCTTTTTCAGGAATGAAGCTCCACTTAACACTGCTGTATCTGTTGCCCAGGATACCGCTGCTGATCAGACCGTGTTCGCTGGAAGCTGCCACAAGGGAGCCATCGATATCCCAGTTTCCGGAATGTTTCACAAAGCCGCGGATATTGTTCATATAATCGCCTTCATATCTTGGCCCATAGTGATCGAGCGGATAGTTTGTGAAATCATAACACAGATGCGGATCTCTCTTGATCCGTATATCCAGGATCTGATAGTTCCTGTTTGATCTTAGTCCGACTTTGTGAACGATAAGGTTTCTGCCTTCAGGCACTTTGATACATACGGTGCCTTTTTCTTTAATATGGCAAGTGGAAACATATCGTTTTCCTTCACAGTCTAAAACATAGGATTCAAGATCAACATCCCTGCATATTATGTCTATCTCTATGACATCTTTTGGCTGAATGATCGGTGAGAACTGCGGATCATAGCGGGCATCGTAAAGATCATCAGCCAGATAATAACCGTAGGCATAGATATCCTTGCTTCTGACGTAAAGCCTGTCGTTTTTTGTCTCGATGCTGCCTTTATCGCATCTGATGCCTTTAGTCGCATAAGGAAGAGAAAACAGCGGTGTTTTTTCTGTTTCGATATCCTTTAGCTTATAGGCAAGATCAGTGAACATCAAAGCACTTTGTGAGATCGTCTGCATGTTCAGACAGCCGATGCAGCTGGAGGCATTGACCGTATCATTTATCGGCAGGATCCATTTCTCATCGATCCCTTTCAGTCCCAAGAGAGCTCCCATGATGCTTCCGACATTGCCGCAGTTGCAGTCAGTATCCCATCCTGCCTGATTAAGGATGCACAGCGTCTTTGAAAAATCGTTCTCGCCATAGCACATGGCCATGATCATAAGTGCGCTGTTGGGGATAATATGACAGACACCGGGATATTTATCATAGCCATAGTTGTCTCTGATGTAGGCAAAACAATCGAGCCAGTTTTCCTTGTGTTTCCTGTAAAAAGCGATGATATCTTCAGCAACTTTGTAATACTCCATGCGTCTATCAAGAAAGCCAAGAGCTTCATCGAGCACTTCGTGTATATCGTTTCTTTGATAAGCCAGAGTTATGGCCGTTGCTACAAAGACGGCTCCCTGGATACCGTTAAGATCATGAGTGACACTTGCTGCCTTGATGGCCAGTTTTTTTGCCAGATAAGGATCATAGCCGGCGACATAGGCCCAGCAGTCAATGAAGATCTGTCCGCCTATCTGTTCGGCGATCATCCTGCCGTTGGTCCTGACGCTTCCGCTTTCAGGAGCACTGATCCCGTTTTTGAGATTTTCATAGGCAGTATGTTCGCTCGACACGCCGATCCCGCCCCACCAGAAAAAACCGGCATACTCTTCAAGATAATTCAGAAAAGTATCGCCGATGTCTTTGGCTTCTATATCATTCTTCTCAAGCAGAGCTCTGATGAAAAACAGCGGACCGTTGGAGTCATCATCAGCAGCGAAGATCCCGTAATCGATCGGATAGCTGTTCATTACCGGATATTTCTCTTTGATCTTTTCGTAGGTCCATCCCTCGACAGGTGCACCGAGCCTTATGCCGATATTCTTGCCCAGCCACGCTGCATATGTCTTTTCCAGATATTCCCTGTGATCTTCTTTGCGCAGTTTTCTGTAGCTCATTTGAGGTATTCCAGATATTCTTCCTTTGTCAATGAAGGTTTGAATTCCTTTTGAATCCTTTCAACATATTCCTGATGCTGGCTCAGATAGAGGACGGTATCATAGATGACCTTGGCAGGTTCAAGATAAGCTCTGTTCTTGTCTGCTATGCAAAGATCCTTGCCATGGCAATTCCCGGCAAAACCGCTGTAGCCAAACTGCACAGTCGGTTTGAAGCAGGATACGTCGCCGATGTCACCGGCTGCCATCGATACTTCATCATCGTGGATCTCTTCTATGCTGCAGTATTTAAGCATATTCTTTCTGATCACATCGTTTATGAGCCTTGACTGGTGCATCGGCAGATAACCCGGAGTCGATTTGATCGATGAATCAGCACCAATGGCTTTAGCACAGTATCTTGCCGCATCATCTACTCTTTTTGCCGTCTTTTTCAAAGCATCCTGATTCATCGATCTGACGTAGCATTCATAGACCACTCTTGCCGGGATCGAATTCACCGTCTGTCCGCCTTCAGCGATCATACCATGGATCCTGATATAATCTTCTTCTTTGAATGTTTCCCTCAGCATGTTCAAGGCATTATCAAACAGCACGAAAGCATTAAGGGCATTCACCCCGTTATGCGGAGCTACGGCCGCATGACTGGCTACACCTTTAAAAGTTATTTCCTTATATATAAAACCGCTTAAGGAAGTGTTAAGCGAGAAGTGATATTTCCCCTGCCCCATCGTATGGCAATGGATAAGCAGATCTTCATCATCAAACTGTCCTGCCGTCAGCATGTTCACCTTGCCGCCGATATAGTTTATCTCTTTCTTCTTTATCAGCTGTTTCCTAAAGGCGATATCCGTAAATTCTTCAGCTGGCGTAAAGTAGAGAGTGACTCTCCCCTTCTTCAATACATCCTTAAGACTTACCAGTGTATAAGCCATGATGGCACATTGAGTCGAATGACCGCAGCTGTGCGCAGCGTTATTATCAGCCTTGTTGGCGAAAGGATGGCCTAGAGTAGGGATCGCATCGAGTTCCGCGATCAGCCCGATATGCGGATGGCCATGACCGATCGAGACCTTGAAAGCTGTTCTGAAACCGAGTTCTTCAACTTGAAGACCGTTTTGTTTAAAATAATCAGTCAGGATCTTCTTGTTGGTGAACTCCTTGTAGCCCAGTTCAGGATGCACGAAAAGTTCATCACCCAACTTGAACAGTTCTTCTTTTTCCTTGTCCAGTTTATGCATATCAGAACGCCTCATCGTCTATCTTGTCCAGTTCTTCCTTCATCACTGCAGCAACTTCTTTGAGACAGCCTTCTTCAAACGGGACCTTGAGGTGAGCGTCTTTGACGATCTCGATAAATGATTTGGTTCCGCCCAGTCCGCAGATATGGACATAGTCTTTCCAGGCATCTTCATCTTTTTTCAGCATCCTGACAAAGAACTGCAATGCACAGACCTGAGCCAGTGTGTAGTCGATGTAGTAGAAAGGTGACTGGAAGATGTGACCCTGGCGGAAGAAGAAACCGCCTCTTTCCAGAAGATCGAAACCATCGTATTCAACGTCCGGTTTATAGATCTTTTCAAGTCTGCGCCAGGTCTGCTTCCTTTGTTCAGGGCTCATCTCAGGATGATTGTAGACTTCATGCTGGAAATGATCCACGAGACAGCCGTAAGGCAAGAACACCAGTGCTGAAACGATGTGGAAGTAATGATATTTTTCCGCATCTTCCTTGAAGAAGTATTCGCTGTAAGGATGCGCAAAGAATTCCATCGACATCGAATCGATCTCGGCTGATTCCATCGTCGGGAAAGAAAGATCCGGAATATCGACATCCTTTAAGGTAGTGAAAACCTGGAAAGCGTGTCCGGCTTCATGAGTCAGGACATCGACATCACCGGCTGTTCCATTGGCGTTCGCAAAGATGAAAGGCATCTTGTAGTCAAACAGTCCATCACAATAGCCGCCCATCTCTTTGTTTTCTCTGGTCGGCAGATCGAACATCTCGTTATCGACCATCATCTTGAAGAACTCACCTGTTTCCGGCGACATCTCGCTGTACATCTTCAAAGCTGCCTTTATAAGCTCGTCAAGCGTACCGTGAGGTTTTGGATTGCCCGACTTGAAATTATAGTTCAGGTCGTAGCACTCCAGTTTTTCTAAACCCAGCCTCTTAGCCTGTTTCTTTCTCAGCTCGATCGTCAAAGGAACGATGTCTTTGATGACCTGTTCACGATACTTCGCAACCATGTCCTGATCATAGTCAAGACGATTCATTTTGATATAGCCTAACGGCGTGTAGTTTTCATAACCCAGCTTTTTGGCCATCGTGTCTCTTACTTTGACGAGTCTGTCATAGATCTCGTCAAATCTTCCTTCATTTTCTTCAAAGAAGCGGTTGTAGGCCTGAGTAGCTCTTCTTCTGATATCTCTGTCACTGGAATTCATGAGCGGAGCTATCGAAGCCAGATTGTATATCTGTCCATCAAAGTCGATCCTTGCGGAAGACTTGAGCTTTCCGTATTCGCTCACAAGTCTGTTTTCTTCCTGCATGTCTTCGATGATCTCAGGAGAGAAAGACTTCAGCGTGTATTCCAATAGCTTGTATAAGGTCTTTGGGATATCAACTTTATTTCTGAATGGACTATTCAAAAGGATCTTTGCCATTTTTACTTCATATTCCTGAAGTCTAGGCATCGTTTCATCCCAGTAGGAATTTTCCCTGTCATAGAATTCATCAGCTGTGTTGATCGAATGCCTGATATAGCACAGGGTCTTCATCGTATAGATGTGACCTCTTAACACGTTGAGCTTTTTGAAGGCCTTGAGGTATTCATCCTCATCAGCTGCCTTTTCCAGTTCGATCAGCCTTTCTTCATACTCCTTCTTCAGATCTTCAAACTCGGGTCTTTTGTATTCGATATCTTTAAACTTCATTCTTCATCCACCTTTCTATCGTTTTCATTGCTTCTTTTTTATCTGTATACCAGTTCACATCGAGCTGGTTCTTAAAGAACGTATACTGTCTTTTCGCGAAGTGTCTTGAATTCTTTTTGACTTCTTCAGCACATTCCTCAATACTCTTCTGTTTATCGTAATAGCCTTTAAACTCCTTGTAGCCGATCCCCTGCATGCTTTGCTTGTCAAAACCGATCCCTTTTTTCAGTAAGCCGTCGATCTCCTCGATCAGGCCTTCTTTGATCATTTTATCTACTCTTTGATCGATCCTTTGATACAGCAGATCCTTATCCAGTGTCAGCCCGATGATCAGGCAGTCATAGATCGGTTTATGTTCCTGTTCCTTTTTGATACTGGATATGCCCTTGTGATGTTTCTCATAGATGTTCAAAGCTCTGATCAGTCTCTTGCGGTTGTTCACATGGATCTTTTCCAGTGCTTCAGGATCTTTCTGCCTAAGAAGTTCATAGAGCTCTTCGTTACTTAGATCAGGATACTGATAATCCTCTTCCTGTTCATCAAAGAAGACATAGTCATAGAGACAGGCTTTGATGTACAAGCCCGTGCCTCCGACAATGATCGGCAGCTTGTTTCGCTTGCTTATATCTTCAATGCACTGTCTTCCCAGTTCCTGAAACTGTTTGACGCTGTAATTGTCATCCGCTTCTTTTATATCTATAAGGTAGTGTCTGGCTCTAGTTTGTTCCTGCCTGGTCGGTTTGGCAGAACCGATATCGAGTCCCTTATAGATCTGGATCGAATCTCCCGAGATGATCTCACCATCAAAGGCATTGGCACATTCGATGCCAAAATCTGTCTTGCCTACAGCTGTGGGTCCAACGATCACTAATACTTTCTGCATAATTTCTGATAAGCCAGTCTTGGCGTGCCGTCATCGACGATGATGATGCCACAGTACTTGAAACCGTTTTTCTCGATAAGATGGATCATCGTCTTGTTGTCCTTGTGGGTGTCGATCCTGATGTCCCGATTGAATTTGCCGCAGTACTTGATGATCTCTTTAAAGATCCCTCTTCTGCTTCCATCCGAGGCAACACGATGGATCGTCACATAATCATCGTCGTTGAGCCACTTTCCGTCGATATCAAGGTAGGTAGGTTCGATGCCTTTGATGCAGGCAAAAGTTGCGACGATCTTTTCATCGTCTTCGATCACATATGAATTATTCTTGGCAATATCATTTATAACGAGTTTGATGCTTGGGCGGTCATTCTTCCATTGATCGGGATTGCCGCTTTTTTTCATATACGCTCTGGCACACGCAAAAAGTTCTTTCATTCTCTCCAGATCGTCATATGTAGCTCTTCTTACTAACACATTATTATTATAGCTTCTATAAGCTGCAACTTTATCAGATAAACATCAATTACAGTCTAGGTTCAAAAGTGAAGCCCTCGCCGTTGACGTCTTTGACATCAGAGATGATCACAAAGGCATCAGGATCTACTTCATCGATCACTTTTTTGACTTCCGAAAGCTGTTCATCAGATACGACCGCCATCAGCACTTTTCTTTCCTGATGCGAGTAGCCGCCCTGGGCAGTAATGATCGTCGTACCGCGGTCGATCTTCTTCAGGATAGCTTCATTGATCTCTTCATAGCGGTCAGAAATGATCTCAAACTTCTTGCCTTCGATGCCCCTATACATACTCATCGTCCTTTCCATCGCAAAAGAAAGAAGATATACACTGAGCAGACCGATCAGCACGCTGTTTAAACCATATATATACAATCCGGCAATCACCGTCAATGCGTCTATCACCATGACCGTATTGCTTGGTTTGACATTGAAATACTTTTCCATGATCAAGGCAATGACATCCACCCCGCCTGATGATCCGCCGTTTCTAAACATGATACCGATCGCGATACCACCGATGAAGCCGCCATAGATCGCTCCTAGAAGCGGGTCGATATTGACCGGCGGAAGATGTCTTGTCACCAGCAGCAGCATGAACGGATAGCTGATCGAATAGACCAGTGTATTGAGGAAAAATTCTTTTCCTAGAAGCAGTGAACCGATGAAAAACAGCAGGGTATTTATAATGATCACCAGATAATCCTCACTTATCGGTATGTACGCCTTAAGCAAGGTGGCGATACCCGCTACACCGCCAGTCAGCACATTTCCAGGTAAAATAAAAAGGCCTATGGAAAAGGCAAAAAGAAGTGTGGCTATCTCGATCATCAGAAATTGTCTAAATTTGTTCATATTCCTGCTTTTTTACTCCTAGAATTATAGCACATTAAATTATAATAATAGTTAAGGGGGAAAGAATATGAAACAGTTAATTAAAGAATTCAAAGAGTTTATTGCCAGAGGCAATGTGCTTGACTTGGCAATAGGTGTTGTAATAGGAGGTGCCTTCCAGGCCATTGTCAATTCACTTGTCAATGATGTGATCATGCCTATCGTCGGCGCCATCATCGGCGGTCTTGATTTCTCAGCTATCGCCATTCCTTTAGGCGGTGATGCCATGATCATGATCGGCAGCTTCTTACAGGCTATCGTCAACTTCCTGATCGTTGCCCTGGTACTGTTCGGTGTAGTTAAGGCTATGAACAAGTTCAAGAGAGCAGAACCTAAACCGGAAGAAAAACCAGCTGAACCTAGCGAAGAGGTCAAACTGCTTCAGTCGATCAACGAAGAACTCAAAAAGATGACTAAGGAACCTGAAGCAAAGAAGCCTGCCGCCAGAAAGGCTGAACCTGCAAAGGCAGTTGCCAAGAAGGCTGAACCTGCAAAGACTGCAGCGAAGAAAGCTGAGCCAAAGAAGGCCGCAGCAAAAACCACCAAGAAATCAACCAAAAAGTAGTTGCTCAGGCAATTACTTTTTTGAAAGGAGACACATAAAATATGGTCAAAGCTGAATTGACGATGCGTGCCAATTCACTGAATATGGATACAAAAGTCAACGTCCTATTGCCTGAAGATCGCAAGGAAACAAAAGATCTCAAAGGCAAGAAATATCCGGTCTTGTATATCCTGCATGGCTATAAGGAAGACTGCGATGCCTGGGTCAATCTGAGCAATATCTTCTTGCTTTGCAGGGACCTTGATCTGATCGTTGTCATGCCCAGCGCCAATAATTCATGCTACAACAATTCCCGATACGATCAGAACTACTATGACTGGATCAGTGAAGAACTTCCAATAAAGCTGAAGAATTACTTCCCGATCTCCGATAGAAGAGAAGACACCTTCATCATGGGTGAAAGCATGGGCGGATATGGAACGCTGCGTATTGCCTGTCTAGACCGGACAGATATGCCAAGGCTGTCTGCCTTTCCGGTGCCAATATGGCAGGACGTGCGATCTTGCACAAGGATATGGAGCCTTTCCTGGGCACTCCTGAAGAGACCATCGATTCAGATGCCAACATCGAAAGACTTGCCTTAAGGATCAAGGAAAACGGCCTTGACTGTCCTGAACTGAGGATCTATTGCGGAAGCGAAGATTTTATTTTCCAGGACTGCAAGAAGATCACGGATTACCTTGAAGAAATGTTTCCGGAAAAAGTCAAACACGAATACTGGCCGGGCGAACACAATTTCTTCTTCTGGAATGAAGCCAATCCGAAAGCTTTGGACTTCTTTGGTTTCAACGTGAAAGGAAACAGTGTCATCTGATGATCGATATTGATTTAAAAGACAGGATCGTCCTGATCACCGGAGGCTGTTCGGGCGCCGGCAAGGGAATAGCTGAACAGTTTCTTAAAAGCGGTGCTGAAGTGCTTGTGACTTATAACAGATCACTTCCCGACAGTAAAGAAGTCAAGGCCTATAAATATGATCAGGGAGACTTTGATTCAATTAGAAGGCTTGTTGAAGATGTCATCAGGGATCACGGAAGGATCGATGTGCTGGTGAACAACGCCGGCATCTATCCTGCCAGATCCTTGGATACGATGAGTGAAGAAGACTACGATGCGATGTTTGACATCAATACCAAAGGCGTTTTCTTTCTTTCAAAAGAATTCGCCAGATACATGGACAACGGCTCCATCATCAATATCTCATCAATAAACGCCATCAATCCCGCTTCCAAGCTGATCCACTACGGAATGTCCAAGGCAGC
>JAFWKS010000280.1 GCA_017511325.1 Erysipelotrichaceae bacterium | reverse complement strand
TTGGAATCGCCATCGATAAGGGACAGATCGGAAGCGTTGAGGATAAGGTTCTTGATTACTTTCCGGAATACAGGGTCAAAAGAGGAGAAAAAACCATCTACGATGTCACGATAAAGCATCTGCTGACGATGCGAGCACCGTACAAATGCAAGGGAGATCCGTGGTCCAAAGTCTGCATCAGCGAAAACTGGACCTATACGTCACTGGATCTTCTGGGAGGAAGAAAAGGACTGACCGGTGAATTCAACTACCAGACGGTCTGTCTGCATGTTCTTTCCGGCATTCTTTTCAAGGCAACAGGCATGCTGACGGTCGATTATGCGAACGAATATCTGTTTGCTCCGCTGGGCATTGAAAAGCATGTCAACTATACGGCAAAAAGCGCAGAAGAACACAAAGCCTTTACGATTGAAAAAACGCCGAAAGAAAACGTCTGGTTCGCCGATCCTCAGGGTCTGGGCACTCCGGGCTACGGATTATGCATGTCGGCCAGGGATATGGCAAAAATCGGCCTTCTGTGTCTGAATAAAGGCAGGTACAGGGACAGACAGATCGTATCGTCGGAATGGATCGAGGAGATGACAAGACCAAGAGCTGTTGAAAGCAAGTATTTCAGAGGCATGGATTATGGTTACCTTTGGTGGATCATTGACAGGCAGAAAAAGATCTACGCCGCCATCGGGAACAGCGGCAATGTCATCTACGTCAATCCGGAAAAGAATATAGTGATTGCCGTTGCGTCGTATTTCAAGCCGACCGTCTTCGACAGAGTCGACTTCATTCAGAAATACATCGAACCTCTTATTTAGCTGTTCCCAAAATCTGATTAAAAAATCAAAAAAAGCCTTTTTTCAAAGGCTTTTCTTATACATGGATGGAGCAGGTGAGGGGAATCGAACCCCCGTTGCAACCTTGGGAAGGTCGAGTTCTGCCATTGAACCACACCTGCATCATCTATATCTTATCATTTTTTTCTAAACTGAGCCAAAGTCTGTTTCAGCGCGGATTCTTTTTCTATGCCCGCCAGCCTGAGCTTGTGGGCATACTCAAGGATCTTCGAAAAAGATTCGTCCGGTTCCAGCCCGGCATCGATCAGATCCTTGCCTGTAACATATGGACGGCTCATGGTTTCCTTGAATATACCGTATCTTTCAAACAGAAAATCGCTGCCGTCGGTAAAGACGTCCTTGCCCATGATCAAAGGCTTGTCGGCCATGGATATGTAGATCAGATCGACAGGTTCCATTGCCTGATCGAACATTCTGTTTGTCGTCTTGATTGAAGCCTTGTCGTGGAATACGGCATTCGGCTTCATGTGCAGGGATGTCATGTTCAGAACGTAGCGGATCGTATCGTGCTCACCGGTGATTCTTTTCAGGAAGGTTTCTACCAGCGGCAGTCCCTGATTCTCGTGATCATAGGCGTGAATCCTTCCGTTGACTTCCGCCGTTGTGACGATCTTGCCGAAGTCGTGACATAGAGCCAGCAGTTCAAAGCGGAAAGGATCGGATACCTTCTCACGGAACAGCGCCGCATTGTCCACCACCTGCATCGTATGGATCCAGACATCTCCTTCCGGGTGATAGATCGGATCCTGTCTGACGCCGATCAGCCGTTTCACCTCCGGGAACCAGACATCAAGCTGATTCATCTGTCTTAACGTCTCAAAAAAGACCGACGGTTTTACGCCTTTCACCAGAGCCTTTCTGAGTTCTTCTTCGACTCTCTCCCTGGACAGAGCCGAGAGATCGATCGTCTTGCACAATTCCACCGTTTGAGAATCGACGGCGAATTCAAATCTCGATGCGAACTGGGCGGCTCTCAATACCCGCAGCGGATCTTCCACGAACGTCACAGGATCCACACAGCGCAGTATCCTGTTTTCCAAATCATCTCTTCCGTGGAACGGGTCTACCACCTCTCCCGTCAGTACATCTTCCATCATCGCATTGATGGTGAAGTCTCTTCTTCGGGCCGCCTTTTCGTAACCGATGAAAGGATCTACCGTGATCTCGAAGTCTCTGTGTCCTCTGCCGGTTGCCGTCTCTTTTCTGGGCATGGCAATATCCACGTCATAGCCCTTCAGATTGTACACACCGAAACTGCTTCCGACGGTCTTGGGCTTTCCCAATTCTTCCAGAACGGCATAGAGCTTT
>JAFWKS010000279.1 GCA_017511325.1 Erysipelotrichaceae bacterium | reverse complement strand
CAAAGGCCTTGATGATAAACTTTATAATATCTTCAAAAACGATGAACGACTTTTAAAGGCGTATAGAGGCGCTCTAAGGAAGATCTCAGGCAAAGATTATACTATAAAACAGATAAAAGATTATCTTTATAGAAATGATCTGAAAAAAGATGAAACGGATGCATTGATAAAGAGGCTTTGCGAATATGGCCTGCTTGATGATGACAAATACTGTTCGGGCAAGATCTCCTATTATCAGAATTCTTTATATTCCGCAAAACAGATCAGGATGAAGCTTATCAAGGACGGCATCAGTGAAGAGCTTATTGATAAGTATCTAAACAACGACAACGAATCTGAAAAGGCGCTTAAACTCGCAAAGAAGTATGCAAATGATAAAGGAAGATCTTCCAAAGCCCTTAAACAGAACATTCTGATAAAACTGACAGGCAACGGTTTCTCTTATGAGGACGCCAGAAAGGCAGTTGATAGCCTGAATATAATCAATGAAAATGAGTTAGAATTATTAAGTAGAGAATACTTCAAGGCTCTTAGAAAATATGAAAAGAAGTATCAGGATTATGATCTAAGGAATCATATCTATGCATATTTTTTGAATAAGGGCTTCAGAAGTGAAGATATAAAGGAAGTAATGGAGGAAGAAAATGGGCAAACAGGTTAAGGATTTTACAGAAGGCGAAAGAGTCGAGACCAATCTTTTGATCTCTTCGATGCTGCGCGGTACGACCAATTCCGGTTCTCCATATCTGACGCTTGTTTTGCAAGACTGCACCAAGAGCATCGATGCGAAACTTTGGGATCTGAAACCCGAACTGGAAAAACAGCTGGAAGTTGGAAAAGTATACAGCTTCGATCTTGAGATAATCAAATACAAGAATAATCTTCAGGGCAAGGTTTTAAGAGTCCTGCCTATCCCCCAGGCTGATATCAATATGGAAGAATTTGTCTTTAAGTCTCCTGTTGCCAAGGATGTTTTAAGAGCGAATATTCAGGAAGGCATCTCCCTTATCGATAACGAGAATCTGGCAAGGATCGTCTCTGCCTGTCTGAATCATTATTCTTCAGATGTCTATGAATATCCTGCTGCCGCCAAGATCCATCACAATTTCATCGGGGGGCTTGCCACTCATACTTCAGGCATGATCAAGCTGGCGATCGCTTTATGCAGCATCTATCCTTCTTTAAGCAGGGATTATCTCTTGGCTGGGGTGATCGTACATGATCTGGGCAAGATCGAAGAGCTCACTTCTCCTGTAGTTACAGAGTATTCGACTATAGGCAAGCTTCTGGGACATATCTCGATCATGGATGCCAGACTTCTTGAAATAGGCAAGGAACTTCATCTTGAGGACAGTGAAGAACTGATGGTCTTAAGACATATGGTCCTTTCTCATCACGGTCAGTTTGAATTCGGTTCGCCTGTACGTCCGGAAACACTGGAAGCCGAGATGCTGAATCTGATAGACAACATCGATGCCAGAGTGAATACGATCGATAAAGCTCTTTCCGAAATAAAAGAGGGAGAATTTACCGGCAAGATCTTTGCTTTGGACAACAGATTCTTCTATAAACACAAATGATCATAAACAAGCTGAATAGCTGCTTTTAACGATCGAGGATTGTAGGATAAAACAGTATTCAGCTTTTAATTTGCAGATGATTAATATACATCTTTGGACTTCATTAAAATGAAATGATCGGGATCAGAGAATAGCTCTAATTTCGCTTTTTTGGATGTAATAGTATAATTTTGAGAAAAAACAGGTAAAATAAGTATAAAGAAAAAAGGGGGAACTGGCTTATTTTTTATACTGTAAGAGGTTTACTTGAATCCCATGGCATGAGGAT
>JAFWKS010000278.1 GCA_017511325.1 Erysipelotrichaceae bacterium | reverse complement strand
GAACTATCAACAGCGATCATCCTGTACAACCTGAAAACGATCACTTTGACCCTTGCGACTTACACCTATGTCTCAAGAGGAAACTACGGTATCGCAGCAGCCTATGCGACGATACTGACGGTCGCAACAGTCGCCTCAATGCTCTTGTACATGAAGGTCACCGGAAACAAAGAAATATCATTCTAAAAGCTAACGCAAAGTTAGCTTTTTTAATAGTATAATTTTAGTATGATCGGTTTTTTAAGAGGGATTGTTCATCATTTCGGTATGGATTATGTGCTGCTGGATGTAAATGGCGTAGGATACCGTATTAATTTCTATCATCCGGAAGTGCTGAGCCTGAATAAGGAGATGACGATCTATACTTATCAGAATGTCAGAGAGGACGAGATAAGCCTGTATGGTTTTCTTTCTTTGGCTGAATACGATCTTTTCATTAAACTGATTTCCGTTAAAGGCCTTGGCCCGAAGATCGCTTCCAACATCCTTTCCAATACGACGGTTGAAGCGATCGTTTTGGCGATCGAAACAGGCGATGTGGACTTTATGCGCAGGATGCCCGGCATCGGAAACAAGACAGCTTCGCAGATCATTCTCGATCTCAAGGGCAAGCTTGTTGAAACGGAAGATGAAAAGCGTGAAGAACTCAAGGATGTTGCTGAAGCCCTTAAGCAGCTGGGTTACAAGCCTGCAGAGATCAAGCCGGTCATGAAAAAGCTGGAGAAGGAAACGGGTTCGACGGATGAACTCGTGCGCAAGGCTCTGGCCATGCTCATAAAGTAAAAAAGAATTATGGATGATTTAAAAGTATTATCTGCTGATAAGCAAAAAGAAGATGATGATGCGAGTTTAAGGCCCCAGACCTTGAAAGAGTACATCGGACAGAGCGATCTCAAGGAAAACCTTGAGGTTTTCATCAAGGCCGCCAAGATGCGCGATGAAGCTCTTGACCATGTATTGCTGTATGGTCCGCCGGGCTTGGGCAAGACGACTATGGCCTATATCCTGGCTAATGAAATGGGTACGCACATCAAGACGACGACCGGCCCGAGCATTGAAAAAACCGGAGATCTGGCGGCGATCCTTTCATCACTGGAAATGGGAGATGTCTTGTTCATTGATGAAATACACCGTCTGCCAAAGATCGTTGAAGAAGTACTCTATTCCGCTATGGAAGATTTCTATATCGATATCGTCGTCGGCAAGGAAGAAGGAGCCAAGTCGATAAGACTGGATCTGCCGCCATTTACACTGGTCGGAGCTACGACCAGGGCCGGAGCCATCTCTTCACCGCTAAGAGATCGATTCGGTATCACTTCCAAACTCAACTACTATTCCGAAGATGAACTTGCTCAGATCGTCAGAAGGACATCTAGAGTCTTGAACACGAAGATTGAGGAAGATGCGGTACACGAGATCGCCAAGAGATCACGCGGTACCCCAAGAATCGCCAACAGGCTTTTCAGAAGAGTAAGAGACTTCGCCATGGTAAGAAATGACGGACTGATCGATATCGAGATCGCGAAAGGCGCTTTGGAAAAACTGAAGGTCGATTCACTGGGACTTGATGATGTCGATATCCGCTATCTGAGAGGGATCATCGAAAGATTCCGCGGCGGTCCGGTAGGTCTTGAGGCGATCGCCAGCGCCATCGGCGAAGAAACGATCACTTTGGAAGATGTCAATGAACCATATCTGCTGCAGATCGGTTTCATCAACAGAACGCCAAGAGGAAGAACGGCTACGGAGAAGGCTTATAAACATCTGAACATCAATTTTGAACAGAAACTGTTTTGAGATTGAAATTTGAAATAATACTATGGTAGAATTATTAAGCGTAAATGGAGGTAAGTATAAATGCCAAGAGATTTTGTAACATTCAAATGTTCTGAGTGTGGAGAAGAAACATACTTCGGTTCTAGAAATAAGAAAAAACATCCTGATAAGATGGAAATCAAAAAGTTCTGTCCAAAGTGCAACAAAATGACTACTCACAAGGAGAAGAAATAGGCTTATGCCTATTTTTAATTTACAATGAAAGTAAAAAGATTCGTTCTTGGTCCCATAGCTACCAATACTTATCTACTTGAAGAAGATGGCAAGGCCATCCTCATCGATCCGGCTTCCAAAGCCGAGAAGCTGATAGACATCCTTGGTGATCTTGAACTCGAGGCCATTCTGCTTACGCACGGTCATTTTGATCATATCAAAGCTGTCGATGGTCTTTATGAGCACTATAAGTGTCCAGTCTATCTTCATGAAGCTGATGAGGTGATAGCCAGAGACAAGCTATCAGGTGCAGACTTTGGACTGGTATCCTATATCAGCTGTCCGACAGTTCCTTTAAAGGAAGGAAAGATGAAGATCGAACCTTTTGAATTTGAAGTGATCTTTACACCCGGCCATACTGATGGTTCGCTCATTTATGTTTTTGACGATTGCATTTTTACCGGTGATACCCTGTTTAAAGGTTCAGTAGGCCGTACCGATCTTTTCATGGGCGATGCCCGCAAGCTCAAACAGTCTTTGAATATCTTCAGAGATCTCAAAAAGGATTATCGTATTTATCCTGGCCATGATGAAGAGACTTCACTTGATTATGAGCTTGCGACAAATTATTACCTGAGATAGATCATATCTACACGAAATATCATCAAAGAAAACAGTTTATACTGTTTTTTTTGTTTTATTTGGCTTAAAAATCTGAGGATCATAAAACTTTTTTAGGAATTCAGTCACTTTTTGGCTCATAAAGAATAGAGGCAAAACTATGGAAGAAAGATTGATGGCTCTTTTAAGGCTGGCTCTCAAATACAATGCGACGGATATCCATTTTACGGCCCATTATCAGGAAGTTGAAATAGAGATGCGCATCAACGGTGAACTTAAAAAAGTCAAATCACAGTTTGAAGACTATAAACTGATCCGCTATCTGCAATACCTTTCCAATCTGGATGTAGGGAATATCATGACTCCGCAGACAGGCCAGTTTGAAACGGAAGTGGAAGGGATCCTGCTTTCGATGCGTTTTGCGATCATCAGCAAGCTCAATTATACCAACGGTGTATTAAGGATCCTTAACTCCAGACTCAAGATCAGTGCAGATTCTCTTTCGATATTCAAAAGACAGAACGCCTATTTCAAATCGCTGCTGAAAAAGGATTGCGGGCTGATCCTTTTTTCCGGGCCGACAGGTTCGGGCAAGACTACTACGCTGTATTCGCTTCTTGAATCCGTAAAAAGACGCAAGATCTATACGATCGAAGATCCGATCGAAGTCTTTCATGACAGCTTCATCCAGCTTTCGGTAAACGAAGCTACCCATTTTGATTATGCGGAAGGAGTTAAACAGATATTAAGACACGATCCCGACATCATCATGATCGGTGAGATCCGCGATGAGAAAGCGGCAAAGATGGCGGTCATCGCCGCCAATACCGGACATCTGGTGCTTTCGACTATCCATACCTCAAGAGCTTCAAGCTGCATATCGAGAATGGTCGAGCTTGGAGTCAATGAAGACAATCTCTATGAGAATCTGATCTGTGTTTCCAATCAGCGGATGATGGTGAACAAGAACGATTATCGCAAAATCGTCTTGTACGAGATCATGGATGAAGAGGAGATCGAATTTTTCCGCAGATACAAGCACAATTCGAAGAATTTCATCAGCATAAAGATGCAGAAGATTGCAGGAGTAAACAATGGGCTTTTCGCTGAAGATACTGTCTGAGAAGACTATGAGCGTTGAAGATATCTCCTATCTTTCCAAGCTGCTCAATACCAACATGTCGATAAACGAGTGTTTTTCCCTGCTGGAAAACAGGAAGAACAGAGCTATTTTTGAAGATATCCGCAAGAAGCTCGATCAGGGTGAAATGATTGAAAATGTGATAAGGGACTATCTGCCCAGACAGCTTAAGACCTACGTGATATCACTGCTTTCAACTTTATCTCTGGCTGCTTCTTTGTCTTTGTCCTTGAAGTTTGAAAAAAGAGCACAGGAAGGGAAGAAGGAACTGCTTGATTCCTTGGCTTATCCGCTGATCCTGCTGTTTATTACGATGACTTCTCTTTATCTGTTCGATCTCTATGGGATCGATTCGATCTTCTCTCTTATAAGCTCGTTTGAAGCCGATATAGGGCTGTTTGATTCACTGAGGATGTTCTTCAGGATCATGATCAATATCTTCTATTATCTGATCCTGCTCATGTTTGTAGCAGCTCTGTTTTTCTTCAAACCGGCCAATGTGATCATGCTGTATATATTTGTTTCGAAGTATCTGCCGAATTCCCTGCTGAATATTCACTATTCACAGGAATTCATGGCGCTGTTTCTGATCTGCCTGGAAGCAGGCTATAAGACAAGGCAGTCATTGGAGATACTCAAAGCCATGAAAAGCAAGCCTGTCATCTCCTTCTTGGCTTTCCATCTTGACGAGAGCCTTATGGAAGGAGAGAGCCTCAAGGAAGCGACCAGAAAGAACTACTATGATTCATCCCTGTCGCGTTTCATCAAGATCGCCAATTACACGAATGAGTTTTCGGAAGTGATCGGTTCGTATGTGGAATTGTCACGTGAAAAGATCAGACGCAGGATGAAACGCTATACAAACACCATCCAGATGATGACCTATGCCTTTATCGGATTGATCATCATCTTCATCTACCAGATATTATTCATGCCGATGCAGGCCATCAGCCTGTACTGAAAGGAGACCTATGAAAAACAAAAATGGCTTTACTCTTTTGGAGATGGTGGTAGTTGTGATCATCATTTCCATTCTGTTCCTGCTTACCATCCCCAACGTATCCAGAGTTATATCATCTGTCGATTCCAAGGCCTGCAAAGCTCTGACCAAGGTCGTGGATTCGGCTATCGTACAATTCAGACTTGATTATGGAAGCGATCCTAACTCGCTTACCGATCTTGTCAACGGGGGCTATCTTGAGCCTGAACAGACAAGCTGCAGCAACGGCAATTCTCTTTCGATCGTAAATGGGCACTGTGTTATCGACTGAAAAAGGCTTTACGCTGCTTGAAATGCTTGTAAGCATAATGGTCATCTGCGGTGTATGCCTTATCGCCTTGAGTTTCGACCCGGTTTTGGATCTCGACCATTACTACTACATGAACGAATATCTTCAAACACTGTGCGAAAGTCTGACCGAAAAACAGACCAGCAGTTACAAAGGTGGCATCTTCTTCAACTCCATGGGACATGTCTATCAGGGCAAGACTGTCGACTTCGGAAGACATCAGGTGATCGTTCATTTAGGCAACGGATATGCGACGATCAAATAGCGGTTTCTTTCTGATCGATGCGTTGCTGAGCGTATTCATCTGTTCCTGCATCTGCATCCTCTGTTTCAGTATCTGCAACATCATCGACAGATATCTCAAAGGGTATGATGACTATCAAAAAAGATCCAACCTGAGTTATGAGATCATCTTCAGCAAGTTAGGAGAATGCGAGTCCTGTACGAGCGATGAACCTGATTAGGAATCTGGTCGGGCTGATGATCATCGTTTCGATGCTGCCGCTATGTTCAATGGCCTTCAGCTATACATCCCGCATCCCCTTTGAATATAACGAGGTATCAGATGAACTTGCTTTAACAGAGCTGAGGGAGATACTTCTGATAGCCTATGACATGCATGTCTCATATAGTTCATTAGACTTCATCTATCAGAACAAGGACTTTTCTTTGTCTATGGTAAATCGCAAGATGCTGCTGCAGCCTGGAACGCAGATCTATCTTAACGACATTGACGATCTTCATTTTGAAGAAAGAGGAACCGTGATATATGTCATCTACGAAAGAAACAACAGGAGATATGAAAGAGCTATCGCCACGAACAAAGGGATTTATCTCGACAGCTTTTCTGATTGTGATGTGCGCGATGATGTCCCTGATAGCAGCGAAAGCTGATTACATATATAAGGCAGATATAGTCTATAAAAAGCTGGAAGAATTTGAAGAACTCTTTGAAGTAGAGGCGCATGTGCTGAATTACGCCAAATATGTCCTTGTCAAAGAAATAGAACTGGATGATTATTCGACCGGCGGAGTTTATGTTTCTGT
>JAFWKS010000277.1 GCA_017511325.1 Erysipelotrichaceae bacterium | reverse complement strand
TGATAAGGATACGAAGATAAAGCTGAGTCCATATCTTCCGAAAAACCAGATCGATGGAAATTTTACCTATCCGCTTATCGATGAGACGAGATGGAGTGTCAGCCAGTTGTTTAATCTTGACTGCAAACTTAAAGACTATGATAGCGCCAATAAAGACGTATTCACTTTAATAAGAAATGAAGAAGTCACGATCTGTGATGATATCCTGAATGATTATGAGCAGATCAGAAAGAACCAAACAGCCGAATAAGGACAGGTGGGATGCAGATCACGATGGCCTTTATCACTTTAGAAACTGGAAAAGAAAAAATAATAGTGTATGATATAGATTAAATCAGAATAGGAGTGTATATGTTTGATTTTCAGATTCTGACAGATTCATTTTCCGTTCCGTGCTGTATCATTTCGGTGGAAAAGAAGAGCGATGGAAGCTGCAAAGAAGTTCGCATCGTAGCATCCAACAAGATATATAAACAGATGATGGGGCCTGGTGTCTATGACGGCATGCTTTATAGTGAACTGGTCCCGAAAGACAATAAATTTGAAAACTTCTGTTTCAGGTGTGTTTTTGAAAAGAAACGCATTCATGCATACGTGGAAGTTGAAGCCATGAAAAGCTGGGTCGATGAACAGGTCTTGCCGCTGGAAGCAGGAAATGAAGACCTGGGTTACTGCCTGTATTTCTTTGAAAAGACCAGAAGAGCTGATATGGAACGTCTTTCAAGCGTGACAGCCAATACGGCTGAAGTAGTCATCCGCAGCATCCTGACGCTGATGAGCACCGAAGATTTCAAGCAGAACGTCTGGTTCGTCATGGAAGATTTTCGCAGGATCGCTGAGGCTATGGCCTGCAGGATCATTTTGATCGATGAGGAAACAGAAAAGGCCGAACTGTTCTGCGGAGCCCATGATCCTGAAAGATTTGTCAACAGACCGACGAATATGATCCCTCCTTATGACATCATCAAGACCTGGAAGACGGCGATCGGTGAAAGTGCTTTTCTGATCCTGCAGAATGAATATGACTTTGATTTTCTGGAAGATATCGATCCTATCTGGTATAGATCATTAAAGGAGAACGGCATCACTTCATTGATCGTGACTCCTTTGATCAGGCTGCGTTCTACGATTGGCTACATGTATATGTTCAACTACAATACTGATAAGACCGCCGATTTAAGAGAACTGATCGAGATCATGTCCTATGTACTGGGTTCAGAGATCGCCAACAACCAGATGGTCAAGAAGCTTGCCTTGATAAGCGGGACCGACGGGATGACGGATCTCAATAACCGCTATACTTTTAAACAGCGTCTGGAAAAGATATTCAATGAAAAGATAGACAGATTAGGCATCGTCAACATGGATCTGAATGGACTTAAGAACGTCAATGATAATGAAGGCCATGATAAAGGCGATATCTACATCCTTAACTGTGTGGAAGCCATGAAGAAAGTCTTCGATCGGGACGACCTGTATCGCGTGGGCGGTGATGAATTCCTGGCGATCGTGACAGGTATCAGTAAAGAGGACTTTGAAGAAAAAGTCATCAGGATCAAGGATATCGTAGAGAAGGATCCAAAGATATCCATGGCCATCGGTTCATTCTGGAGCGATGGTGATGTTTCCGCAAGAGATGCAATAAGAAAAGCGGATGAGCAGATGTATGAAAACAAGAAAGAATACTATACCAAGCATCCGGAACTCGATAGAAGACACAACAGATAATAAAAGCTGGATATGATTCCAGCTTCATTTTTTAATCTACGCCAAACAATAGTTCCCTGTAGGTCGGCATCGGCCAGTATTCACGGTCGGTGAGAAGTTCAAGTTCATCGCAGTTCTTTCTGATCGATTCCATTAAAGGAATGATCCTGTCATGATAGTAGAACGATCTTTTTAAAGCTTCTTCCGGCAGCTGCTTCAGTGCTCTTTCGATCAGTTCGATATCCTTGAGGATATCTTTTTTCAGTTTTCTTATCTTGTTCAGGGTCTTGACTTCATAGGATGACTGATCATAGATATCGAGCTGCTTTGAAAGCATTATTCCGTTTTTCAGTTCGTTTTCAAATTCCTGATTGGCTGGCAGGATGTCTTTCTTCAATATATCCAGCAAGGTCCTGACTTCGATATTGACGGTCTTGTAGTACTGTTCAAGATAGATCTCATAGCGGGAATAAAGCTCGGCTTCATTGAGCACTTTATGTTCGACAAAGACCTTGACGTTGTTTTTATCAAGATAATGACAATAAGCTTCAGGAGTAGAGGAATAGTTGCTTAGACCGCGTTTTTTTGCCTCAAGGATCCAGGCATCATCATAACCGTTGCCGTTGAAGATGATGCGCTTGTGCTTTCTGATCGTTTCTTTGATCAGCTCATGGATCGCATCATTCAGATCTTCTGCTTTTTCAAGTCTGTCCGCAAAGTATTTGAGTTCTTCAGCCACCACGACATTGAGCACCATGTTCGGAGTGGAGATCGAAGCGCTTGATCCCGGCATCCTGAATTCAAACTTGTTGCCGGTAAAGGCGAACGGCGAGGTCCTGTTGCGGTCAGTATTATCTGAAGGGAATGATGGTATCGCATGAACACCCAGCTGCAGGTTGTTTTTCTTTTTGTTGGAATAGACCTGATCTTTTTCGATGCTTTCAAGGATCTCACTTAGCTCATCGCCCAGGAAGATCGAAACGATCGCGGGAGGAGCTTCCGAGCCGCCCAGACGGTGGTCATTTCCAGCCGAAGAGATGGATATCCTTAACAGATCCTGATACTCATCGACGGCCTTGATGACGGCACACAGGAAGATCAGAAACTGGGCGTTCTCGATCGGCGTATCGCCCGGTTCGAGCAGGTTTACTCCGGTATCGGTTTTTAATGACCAGTTGTTGTGCTTGCCTGAGCCGTTGACTTTGGCAAATGGTTTTTCATGAAGCAGACATTCGAGACCGTGTCTTTTGGCGACCTTCTTCATGATCTCCATGGTCAGGTTGTTTTGATCAGCGGAGACGTTCACTGTCAGGAAGTTGTTTGCGAGCTCGTGCTGCGATGGGGCAACTTCGTTGTGCTCGGTCTTGGCTTGAATGCCAAGCGTCCACAATTCTTTATTAAGATCCTTCATGAATTCTTGTACACGGGTCTTAATAGAACCGTAGTAGTGATCGTTCATCTCCTGACCTTTGGCAGGAAGAGCACCGATCAATGTACGGCCCGTCATGATCAGGTCTTCTCTTTGATCGTAGTATTTCTTGTCTACCAGGAAGTATTCCTGTTCTGCACCGACTGTAGCTTTGACGTGGCTGGCCTTGGTGTTGCCGAAGATCTTTAAGATCCTCATGGCCTGGGTATTAAATGCTTCCATCGATCTTAAAAGCGGTGTCTTGTGGTCCAGTGCTTCCCCGGAATAGGAATAGAAGATCGTTGGTATGCATAGGATATTATCCTTGATGAAGGCATATGAGGTCGGATCCCAGGCTGTGTAGCCTCTGGCTTCAAAAGTGTCTCTTAAGCCACCGGACGGGAAGGATGAGGCATCGGCTTCACCCTTGACAAGATTGAGCGGAGAAAACTCCAGAGTGATCTTGCCGCCACCGGCTGTCGAGACGAATGATTCATGTTTTTCTGCTGTAGCGCCGCTCAAAGGATGGAACCAGTGGGTGAAATGAGTCGCCCCGTTTTCGATAGCCCAGTTCTTCATGGCTTCCGCTACTTCTTTTGCGATATCGTTGTTGAGCGTTTCATTGTTTTTGATGGTCTTTCTAAGCTTGTTGTAGGTCGCTTTTGAAAGTCTGGCTTTCATTACTTCATCATTGAAAACCTTGCAGCCGAATATTTCTCTGATATCTGCCATGATCCTGCCCCCTTTGATAATTATGTTTCTATTCTAACTCAAGGACATATAAAAAAGAATTGAAATTCAATTCTTTTTGGATGTATAAAACGTTTCTTTCTGATCTCAGGCAGGTGTCTGATGAGCGATGCTTTTTTCTTTATACAGCGCTTCATCAGCTTTGTTGAGTGCATCGACAAATTCCTTTACATCGCCATTATACGGCGCATGGCCGATCGAAGCACTTAACTTATATGATGTGTGGTTGAGATCGTTTTCTTCTTTCAGTGCTTTCCTGATCCTGTTTTCAATGCGTTCAACATCTTCGACATTGTCAGTCCTGACGATGACCATGAATTCATCACCGCCATAGCGTGAGATGAAAGGCCTTAGACTGCTTTGATCACTGCAGGCCCTCTTGATGGCTTCAGCTGTTCTGATGATGGCTTTGTCCCCTTCGTAGTGGCCATAGCTGTCGTTGATGGTCTTGAAGCGGTCGAGGTCGAGCATGATGATGAAGTGCTGATTGCCGTCAGTTCCTCTGCCTGCTTCCTGCGAGATATATCTCTTGAGTTGAGCTCTGTTGTTTAGTCCGGTCAACGGGTCGATCGAGACGAGGTTATCCAGGGAAGCGATATAGACATATACCATCAGCATCGTAGTTCCAAAGCAGAAGATCGGAGCTTTTAAAAACAGGACCTGACAGACGCCGAATACTACCAGCATGAGCGGATAGATACCGCACATCAGAAACTGCGAACGGAAGACAAAATTCTCTTTTTGGAAAGCTCTGTGCAAAGACTGGGAAGCTGCCAGCATCGTATAGAAGACCGGCGCAGCAATAAACAGCATCTGATACAGCAGGGTTGTGCTGTAATCCGGGTTGATCATCAGATGCGGGAAAAACAGAAACAGAAAGATCGAGATGTCGATCGAAATGATCCCGCCTGCCAGGGTGGTGGTGATGTTGCGTTTGTTCAGGATGTATTTGGCTCCCTGCGATACCTCGATATAGTAGAACCAGCAATAGGTAAGACAGAAAAGGAAGATCGCATTTAAAAGATTCGGGATAGTCACTGTCCATCTGTTTTTGACGATGATCCCGGAAATGACAAGTTCCCAGATGATGTCCGAAGCAAAATACAGGACATGATACATCATGACCTTGTTGAAGATGCTCTGCTTCATCTGCCTGTCTATTCCTTTGATGCTTCTTATCAGCATGATCAAAAACAGGATGATGCAGACGACATTGGCTTCGATGTAGAAAAACGCATAACTGTTTTCCATACATTTATAATAGCATCTGTTTTCCATACATTTATAATAGCATCAGTCAAAAAAGGTATAATAAAAAATATAGGAAACATAAAACAAATGACACAATTCAGACCGCTTGCAAGAATCAAACAGCAATTATCCAGGGACGAATGTTTTGAAATACTTAAGGATCAGAAACGCGGCGTCCTTTCTGTTAATGGGGATAACGGCTATCCCTATGGCATGCCTTTGAACCATTACTATGAAAATGGCTATTTGTATTTTCACGGGGGAAGATCCGGCCATAAGATCGAGGCCCTTAGAAAAGATGATAAAGCCTCATATTGTGTCATGGATGAGGGATATAAAAATGAAGGTGAGTGGCATCTGAATATAAAAAGCGTCATCGTCTTTGGAAGAGTTGAATTCATCGAAGATGAAGACAAGATCATCGATATTTCCAGAAAACTGAGTCACAAGTTTACTCAGGATGATGGCTACATCGATGAAGAGATCAGAAGATCATTGAAAGGAACAGCGATGTTTGCCTTGAAGATCGAACATATCTCGGGCAAGATCGTCAAAGAAAAATAGACAGGGGGATTATAATGAAACTCAACTATACGCGCACTTTTGTGGTTGGACTGGCTTTTCTGTCCATCTGTGCCTTCTGGCAGATGTATGACAACGTCATACCTTTGATCCTGACCAACACCTTCAAACTGAACGAGACCTATTCGGGAGCGATCATGGCTGCCGATAATGTTCTGGCACTGTTTCTTCTGCCGCTGTTTGGTTCGCTTTCCGACAAATGCAGCACCAAGATCGGCAAGCGCATGCCTTTCATCCTTTTCGGGACGGGTTTAGCCATCATTTTGATGAATATACTTCCGATCATTGATAATACCTATTACGCCAAGCCGGACAATTTCAAAGTCGTATCATTCGTTATAGTGCTGGGATTATTGCTGATAGCGATGGGAACATACCGTTCTCCGGCTGTTGCCCTGATGCCTGATGTCACACCTAAACCATTAAGATCAAAAGCCAATGCGATCATCAACCTGATGGGTGCCGTAGGCGGGATCATCTATCTGGCTGTCGCAGCTGTTCTATACCCTAACTCCAAGACAGTTGGCGTGCCGCATGTCGATTATCAGGTCCTGTTCATCGTTGTAGCAGCGATCATGTTTGTCTCGGTTGGCCTGCTGTTTCTGATCGTCAAGGAACCGGAGCTCGTTGAAGAAAACAGGATCCTTGAATTGGAACATCCGGAATGGAACCTCGCGGAAGATGATGGTTCGGGAAGCGAGAAGCTTCCGGGTGATGTCAAGCGATCACTGGCTTTCCTGCTTGCCTCTATCGCGTTGTGGTTCATCGGCTACAATGGCGTAACGACCTGGTTTACCACTTATGTCTCAGTCGTCATGGGCCAGGGCCTTGGTGGTGCAAGTACCTGCCTGCTGGTAGCGACGGCCGGCGCGATCGTCTCCTACATCCCGATCGGCAATATCGCATCAAAGATCGGCCGCAAGAAAACGATCATGACAGGGATCATCCTGCTTTCAATAATGTTCTTTATGGGGTTCATCCTCACAAATATCTTCAAGAGCATCAACTTCATCATGTATATCTGCTTTGCTCTGGTCGGTTTTGCCTGGGCAGCGATCAATGTCAACTCCTTGCCGATGGTCGTTGAGATGTGCAAGGGTTCTGATATCGGCAAGTTTACCGGTTACTACTACACCGCTTCCATGGCCGCACAGATTGTCACTCCGATCCTGGCCGGTACTTTGATGAGACTGATCTCCTACAAGATCCTGTTTGTCTATTCAGCCTTCTTTGTCCTGCTGTCATTTGTCACGATGACGCAGGTCAAGCACGGCGACCAGAAGGTCGAAGTCAAGAAAGGACTTGAAGCATTCGAAGATATGGGCGACTAAAAGACAGTCATATAAATTCACCAAGCAGGCATTGAATCTGAAAATTCGATGCCTTTTTAAGTGGAAAAAGGCGTAAAATAATGAAAGAGTCTATAGGTGGAAATGAATATGAAAGAGTATATGAAAAAGATAATAAGCAGTTTACTGATCCTGACGATGTTTCTCGCGCTTGCGCCGGTATCCAGAATAAGCGGCGAAAGCCAGGAAAACGAGATCGTCATCGGTGATTTCAGTTATTTTGATACTGAAACATGTACAGACCGGTTTTATTATTCTGATTCCTATTTTGAAAAGCCTTCATATAATAACGACGATCCGCATCTAAGGACGATGTCTCTGGTCTTAGCGCTTGCGACTTTTGCGAGTGAAGATCTTGCTCAGAAAGATACTTTTATCAGGGATGTGATGACAAAGATCAATCTTAAGGATATTGAGGCGACAGACATGGAAAGTTCCTCAACAGATTCGATCGGCACGATGATCGGCCACAAGGATATCGGAGCCAATGAACTGGTAACTGTTGTGATAAGAGGAGGAGGCTATGAAAAGGAATGGGCTTCCAATGTCACCGTGGGAAAAGAAGGTGATGCTGCAGGATTTGCGGATGGCGCATCCAAGACTATCGCGCGCATCAAGAAATATCTGAGCGATCACAATATCACTAATCCAAAGATCTGGATCAGCGGATATTCCAGAGGTGCAGCGATCAGCAATCTGGCTGCTATTTATATCAATGAAAATCTTGAAGAATTTGCAGGCATGACCGGCAACGATCTCTATGCCTATTGTTTTGAAACGCCGGCTGCCGTAAACGATAAATCTGTACAGTATGGAAATATTCATCATGTGATCAACTGCAATGATCCGATCACTTATCTTTATCCTGCTCAGTGGGAAATGTACCGCACCGGCGAGAT
>JAFWKS010000276.1 GCA_017511325.1 Erysipelotrichaceae bacterium | reverse complement strand
CTCATAGGAAATTTGCCAAAGACGCTTTTGCTCTTGTAGAAAAATACAATCCCAATCTTATCTGGCTCATGGTCCCCGCTAACTCGCTGATCAAAGAAGCCAATAATTATAAGAACAATCATGATGTAAAGATAATCATAGATATCATCGATATGTGGCCAGAGTCTTTGCCAATAAACATAAATAAAGATCTTTTTCCATTCAAACTTTGGCGAAATATCAGAAAAAACAATATCAACTGTGCAGATGCTTTAGTTACGGAGTGCGATCTTTATCATGAGATTCTTGACAAAGAATATAAAAAGAATATCAAAACAATTTATTGGGCAAGAGAAGCCAAAAATGTAAATAAAGAATTGATACTTCCTGAAGATAAGCTGTCTTTGTGTTATATCGGCTCAATAAACAACATTATTGATATAGACAGGATCTGTTCGCTGATTGATTCTGCTGATAAAAAGGTAATCATTCATTTGATCGGAGAAGGCGAAAAAACCGATGAGATGATAAGAAGGCTAAAAGAAGTCTGCGAAGTTGAATATTACGGAGCAGTCAGGGACGAAATAAAAAAGAATGAAATCTTCAATAAATGTCATGCAGGAATAAATATTTATAAAGAAGGCTTATATATAGGCTTGACTGTCAAATGCATCGATTATCTTGAACATGGTCTTCCTCTGATAAACAACATCAAAGGAGATACCTGGAATTTTGTTTCTGAGAATAAAGTGGGAATTAATGTTGATAAAGATACAAAGCTTAACAGTCAAAAACTGATAGACATGAGAAAGAACAACCAGAATATATATGATCTGTTTGAAAACAATTTTACTAAAGAAGTTTTTGAAAAGAAGTGCCTGGAAGTAATAGATGAGGTTTTAGGATGAGACTGATAGTGTTGCTGTCTACATATAACGGGGAGAAATATTTAAGGGAACAGCTTGATTCTCTTTTATGTCAGGATCTGAAACCGGACAAAATATTTATCAGGGATGACGGTTCAAAGGACGAAACAGTTAGAATTCTCGAAGAATATGCAAAGAATAACGAATGCATTGAATATTATTGCGGGAATAATCTTGGACCGGCAAAATCTTTTTTTGAACTGATCAATAAATGTGAAGAAGCTGATTACTATTCTTTATGTGATCAGGATGATGTTTGGTTTAAAGATAAATTGAGCAGAGCAGTTGAACTGCTGGAGCAGGAAGACAGTGGCAAGCCGCTTTTATACTGCAGCAAGTATACATTGACCGATAAAGATCTTAATCCAATAAATTCAAATGTTTCGGATTTATATAACTTCTCTGATTTTCCTCATTCGCTGATCTATCATACAGCTCCGGGATGCACCTTTGTTTTCAATAACGAGGCCAGAAAAAGAATTGTTGAATATGACGCTGAAAAAGAATACTGTCTTATACATGATGCTATAATTCATAAGGTTGTCTGCATGTTTGGCAAGATGATCCTTGATAATGAATCGCACATGTATTACAGACAACACGGTGACAACGAGATCGGCATGAATGCTGATAAGGTAAAGGTGTTTATCGGCAGAGTAAAGAGGTTTTTAAACGGTAAGATCAGAAATTACAGAAGCAATACAGCAAAATCATTATTAAATGTATATGGTAAAGAATGCTCAGAAAAGAATATGGATCTGCTGAACATAGTTGCCAATTATATGAATGATATAAGTCTTAAAAAAGAATTAATGAACAGAGATTGTTTCAAATCAGGAACCGTCAATGACCTGTTCTTTAAAATTCTGGTGTTAGTAAACTATATCTAAAGATGCTAGAATTATATAGATATGAAGAATAAAAGCAGAACAACACTTATACTGATATTTGCCATAGTTTTTGTAATTACAGCTACTATCTTCATGTTTGGCAAGAATATTTCATCATTTTCTCTGCCATCATTTTCTTTTTCTTCAGGAATAAGAAAAAATGACAGCACCGAGATGCCTGTTGCAACAGGAGGGTCTGAAAGAATTGATAAGAAAACAACTATTGAGCAGTCGTTTGTATGCACT
>JAFWKS010000275.1 GCA_017511325.1 Erysipelotrichaceae bacterium | reverse complement strand
AGATGAAAGACAACACAGGTTTTTCCTTTATTGGGTCCTTAAAGAAAGCTTCATCAAACAAAGCGGACACGGGCTTTCGCAGTCGCTGGATTCTTTTGAAATAAGGATCGATGAAAACAAAAAGATAAGTGTCATCAGAAAAGACAACGAAAGTGATCTTCATTTTAAACAGCTCGAGATAATACCTGACTATTGTATAGCTGTATGTTCATATGATGAAGATGTTGAAGTGATAAGTCTGGACCGTGATGATCTGTTTAAAGAAGGAGAAGAGGAATGAGCCTTTACGCGATAGGAGATCTGCATCTTCATTTCAATTCAAAATGCTGGAACGAGTCAAAGCTCAATGATCCTCTGTGGAAGGATCACGAGATCAGGTTCATGAAAAACTGTCAAAGCCTCATCAGCGATGATGATACGCTGGTACTGGTAGGCGATCACAGCTGGGGAAAGAAACACGAACAGTGCGAAGCGGATCTTGATTATATCAAAACACTTCCTGGCAGGAAGATCCTGACCAGAGGAAACCACGACAACTTCTGGAAGGTGGCCAAGACAAAGGCGCTCAACGAAAGATATGGTCCTGAACTGAACTTCCTTCAAAACAACTACTACACTTATAAAGACTATGCGCTGATTGCCACTAAGGGATATACTTTTGAGGGGCCTTTCTATCTAAATCAGGATGGGAAGATAATCGGCTGGGATAAAAATACCGAAGGACACGCAAACGTTCTGATAAAAAGAGAAGCAAAACGTCTGGTGGATGCCTTTGAAACAGCCAAGGCGGACGGGTACACAAAGTTCATAATGTTCCTGCATTATCCGCCTACCAACATACTTGAGACCAGCAGCATCTTTACTGAAATCGCAGAAAGATACGACGCCAAAGAAGTCATATATGCCCATTGTCACGGCTATGAACGATTCCATGACAGCATCCTTGGTGAATACAATGGCAGAAATTATCGTCTTGTCTCCGGTGATTATCTTAACTGGGTTCCGGAAAAGATCCTGGACTGATCATATCCACAACAGATAAAAAATTAAATCAGCGATGTATGAAACATCGCTGATCTTTGTTTTATTGTTTATCGACTTTATTCATCAGTTCTATATATGCTTCCCAGATCGGCATATTGATACTGGCCCTTCCCCTTTCGACTTCGCCATATGGTGAAGTTTCATAGATGGCGGCATTGTATTCACTTTCTCTTTCTATGCCGGCATCATCGTTTTCCACAAACAGTACGAAGAAATCTTCATCAGATCCATATGCGGCAAAAAAATAGATGTCATCCTTAAGTTGTTTGAAACTGATCAAGGAAGAATCAAGCAGCTTCACATGGCCGCTGCAAGAGATCATGTCATAAGAGCTTAGATGCCCTTCGTATTTTTCCTGAGTGTTTTCATCCCATGAATTGATGAAGTCGGTCATTATCAGCATCGCATCCGCTCCACTGTATTTCTGGATGTCAAAATACTCTTTTATCACCGGATCATAGGTCTTGCCGCCGTCGATCATTGTCCTTGTCTCTTCGCCATCCACAAACACTTCCCACTCAAGATTGTTTCTAGACCAGTTGTCGGCATAGATGTATTCATCATTGAGCACTATCATCGCCACGTTTCCAGCCATATACGACTGGCTCTTTTCTTTCCTGTCGTCATATTCATAGTGCTCTCGATATACTTCCTTGATATCAAAATAGCTGCGCCAGTTGGAGGCACTGATATCGGCTTCTGTCGTCTTGTCTTTAAGTTCCTGGTAGCTTACTGCCTCTTGCGGATCCAGAGTGAATTCAAATGTTTCACCTTCATTTATATATGCCTCAAAAGTCAAAGACTTCTTTTCGGGCTCATTATTCTCTTTCTTTGAGTTGCTGCAGCCGCTCAATACAAGAAAGATCAGGAATATCGTTACAAGCTTTTTCATGAAAGTTTTCCTCCATCTCAACAATATCACTCATCGTATATGCAAAAAGTTCCTACAATAAATTATAATAAATATGGTTGGAGTTATATAGTGGCATCCTTCTAAACAAATTCGCATTGTTAAACGCCATTATGCCAGTTCGACCACTTTGAACCTGCCAACCGTGCAGGTTTTTTTGAGGATCTATCTATGAATAAAAACACGATCAATGCCATTCTCTTAAGAAGGAAACAGCGGCTCATCATCTTTGAAGAAGATAAGGATGCAAGACTTTCTTCTTTTCAGCGGATCTATGGTTTTAATGAGGAACTTAGATCCCAGGGCTACATACTCTCATCAGAACTGATGGTTGAAATGATGAAGATATCTTATGAAAAGTTTGATGAGTATGCTGAAAACATCATCAAAACACTTAAAGAGATGACGGGCTCTGATGTGGAACATAAACCGATGTACAAAAACTTTCCGGAAAGCGTGAGGAATGCTTCTGATATAAAGCTCTTTGTCGATCAGATCACCGGGTACAGTATCGATTTCTATGGTGTATTGAACGATATCTTCCATTTCGCGGAAGGTACTGTAAACCTCAGAAACGATATCCAGTTTGACGGCGAGAAAAAGGAAAGGATCAAGCTTAACGATAACATCGAATATAAGGTCATAAATCCTGAAACGCTAAAGGGCTTTGAGGATATGTTTGTTTCAATGATGAAACAGAATTCTGCTCTTTCCGAAAGTGATAAGAAAGATCTGGATCACTTCCTCAAAGAGTATCCCGATTCCGTTTCCTTCGTTCCTGAAAGCATCCCTTTCAAAGAAACGATGGTCTTTGTCTATGCCCTGCTGATGGACATGAATGTCCCTGGTGAAAAGCTTCCGATCAAGAATGCGACTGATCTCTTAAGGCTGTCTGTCGCCATGTCTGATGGTGATGTCTCTTTGGCTAAAGCACCGCATTTTCGCAAGTTCAAAAGGAAAGAAAGAACGCTGCTGCTCAATATCCTGAATAATATCGAACCGGAAAAAATGATCGAAGATCTGCTTCGCCACGAGGAAGAATACAAGCGTCTGATCGAACGGCTTGGTCTGTTCTCTAGACGCTACCGGGACAGATATCCTAAACTCTGCGTTCTGTTCAGGGATATATATGACCATAAAAGATTCAATACCTTCAACAGTCGCTATGAAGAAGCATTCAAATCCAATGACTATCGCGATGCACTTAACGTCCTTAAAAAACGCCCTGGTGTCTTCTGCCGCTACCTGGATAAGCTGTTAAGAGAAAGCGAAAAAGACAGTGAGCTTCAGGAAGAGATATTCAAAACGTTTGAAACTGTCTCCAGTAAAGTTGAAGTCAAGCTTTTGTGGGATCTCCTGTATCATTTCACCTACAGAGACGAAGAACGTATCGCCTTCCCTAAAGGAGAAGTTACCAGTGCCATGGCTGTAAGCCCGCAAGCTAAAGACTTGAGCCAGGAAACGCTTAACAGGATCATCAGTTTGTACAATAAAGCTCTCGACAGACACTATCAGGAAAAGAAAGAGATGTCTTACGTCTATGTGGATGAAGAACTGAAAAACTACATCATGCCTTTTGCTTCGCGCAGTTCATCCAGGACTTCACAGGCTTTGACCAGGGGTTCTCACCTCAAGATCAGAGAAGGCGCCGATTTCCTGAGGATGTTCGTATACTGGATCGGCGAAGATGTCGACCTCAGCGTCACAGTGCTTGATGACCAGTTCCGCTACATCGATCATGTTTCCTATACCAATCTCAGAATGCAAGACGAGAAGGAAGGTTCATATCCGATCATTCACTCCGGAGACATAACCTATGCGCCAGAAGGAGCCAGTGAATTCGTCGACGTCGACCTTAAGGCTTTAAACAGGCTCTACCCTGATGCCCGCTATATCGCTGAGAGCGTCTTCTCTTATTCAACGCCTTCATTCAATATGCTTGAGAAATGTTTTGCAGGGATCATGGAAAGAGACAACAGCGATCTCGGCGAGATCTTTGAACCATCTACCGTCAGGATCAAAGCCGATATAACCGGTGCACATCGCTATTCGATCCCGCTGATCCTTGACCTTCTTAAAAAAGAGATCATCTGGTGTGATATCTGCGGTGCCCGCAATTATCTGGAAAGCCATGTCTTCCCGGGCAACAACGTGGAAAACAACCTGGAGATGACCGCCCTTTCCTGCAAGGCCTTTGTGAACCTGAAGAAAGCCAATGTCTATGAAGTGATCATGAGAAACGTCACAAACCGTCATGGCAGGCTGACTTCAAGAAAACTGATCGATGATGAATATCACTACTATGACCGTGAAGGAAAACAGATCGACAGGAAGGATGTGACGATTTTTAGTGTCGATGAAGGAATAACTCCTAAAGATATGGAGATCCTGGTCAGTGAATATCTGTAAAAGAAACCTCGTTCATGAGGTTTCTTTATTGGATCATTAACTGTATAACTTAGGTTTGTCTTGATCGTTGTTCTGCTTAAGGAAATTGATGAAATCTTCTTCAGGCAGCGGCTTAGAGAAATAGAAGCCCTGGATATACTCGCAGGAGAGCGAGCTGAGCATCTCGACAGTTTCCTTTGTTTCTGCACCTTCCATGATGAGCTTCTTGTTTATGCCCTGCATCATGCGGACAGTATTCTTGATTATTACACCGCCATCTTCCGTGAAGATGTCATCGACCATACTCTTGTCGATCTTGATAATACTCAAAGGAAGTTTCCTTAATCTTTGAATATTTGAATAACCTACGCCATAATCATCAAGCGAGAAGCTGTATCCCATATCTGAGAGCTTTTTGATGTTGGCGTCCATGACGTAGCTCATTGAATCGAGCAGTGATTCCGTGATCTCAAAATTGACCATGGAAGGATCGATATTGTATTTCTTCTGTAATCTTGCAATGACATCCGGCAGATCATACTGCAGCAGCTGCGCAACTGAAAGGTTGATCTCGAGATAGGCGATATTGAGTTTCTGCAGTTCGTGTTCCGAAACGAATCTGAAGACCTTATCGATGATCCTCTCGCCTAAAGGGATGATGGCACCGCTTCTTTCAGCCGCCGGGATGAATACGTTTGGTGAAATGATGCCGTATTCCTTGTCGATGATCCTCGCCAGTGCTTCAGCCGAGTGGTAGATGTTTTCCTTTACCGAGAAGATCGGCTGATAGAACATCTTCAGCTCTTCATCATTGATGGCTCTTTCCAGGATCTCATCTATATTGTTCTGGATCGTGAAATCGCGCGATTTGACGATCTCAGAAGCTCTGAATACCTTCTGATTGCGTCCGCCGAATACTGTGAATCTGTGGCAGAGGTTGATGATCTCTGTTTCATCGTTGATATCCTCAGGATATCTGATCAGACAGATCTGCGGATCGAACCAGATCTCTTTCTGATCGTTTTGTTTCAGATATATGCGTGTCATACGCAGACAGGAATCCAGCGTTTCTTCTATGCCCTTTGACTGGGAACCGAAGATCAGATAGATATTGTCAGGATGTTCAAAGTAGATCTCGTAGTCATGGTTGAGCGTACCCAGATATTTTTCCATGTTTCCCGTGATCTCGCTGATAAATGCCGTATAGTTCTCATCGCCAAGATAATTACGATTGTTTTCAGCCTGAGGGATATGGATGATCGCCAATGTCGCTTTCTCTTTAGAAAGGATGATATTGCGCAGATCGTTGCGGAAAGTTTTGAAAGTCTGGATACCGATCGAAGAGTCGACGCTTTCTTCCGGTCTCATGACTATCAGCATTACCATCAGCATACCGATGGCTGTTGAGAACATCTCGACCATCAGCTGCGGTCTTAAAAACTGGACCAGTACCGCTATCGCTGTAAGGATATAGACTGATATCAAAGCCAGCCATTTGTTTGTCTCAAGATATTTGCGGCAGACGCCACAGTAAACGATGCCTTCGATCATATAGATGAGCGCTACGACATACAGCACGATAAGCAGCGGTCCGCGCTGATAGCCCTGGCTTGCGGTAACGCTGAAGACGTTGCCGGTAAAGAAATTCTGCAGCAAAAGAATGACTACGAGGATATTCGGTCCCCACAGAAGAAGTCTGTTTTTAAGTGAAACAATCTTGTGATCGGTCTTGGTTATCGCGAAAATAAAAAGCAGATAGATAGCCAAGCCTGAATTTCTCAATAGTTTATATGAAAAGGAAATGATCGTTCCTAAAACGACTTCAGTCTGTGACAAAGGCAGAGGATTGACGACAAACTCCATCAGGATATCCAGTATTGCGCACAGCAAAGAAGTGATATCCATCAGCATAAACATCCTAAAAGAGCGGAATTTGGTCATCTTCCTTGTGAAATATGTATGGATGATCATCAGAAAAATCGGTATTGCGCAGATGTAGAAATAGAAATTCTTCATATCGAATGGTATTACTATCTTACATATATTTTACATAGATTTTCTGATTGTGTCTCGGTTTATTTGTATTTATTCCAAACAGCTGTTGTTCGCTGTATTGGTTTTTGGGATCAAAAAACCCGCGCATTTTGGCACGGATTCTAATTTGATCTCATATGTTCTATTCTGCACCAACTATTTTTTCAGCTTCATACCATCTGAAAACGCATTGCCGGCTTTTTCTCCGATCCCCATATAGGTGTTGTTGAACGGATCGAAAGCGATCGGTCTTAACTTTTTCAGATCGACTTTTCCATCTGTTACGACACGCTCGTCGGCACTGACGTTGACGATCTCACCGATCAGGATCCCGTCAGTAAAGCTCTTGGCCTTGCATTCAAGTGCCAGAGGCAATTCGTCGATCAATGGTGCATTGACGAATTCGCTTTTTGTCGCATGGAAACCCGCTCTTGCGAACTTGTCAGGTACTTTCCTTCCTGATTCGATTCCCACATAGTCGCAGGCTTCGATCTGATCTTCAGTTGCCATGCTTACAGTAAATGCTCCGGTCTTTTCAAAATTGTCTGTCGTCTTGTGCGGCGACAGACTTATCGTTATTTCATTGAAATCTGTCGTAATGCCCCAGGCGGCATTCATGGCATTAGGTATGCCATTTTCATCATATGTGGCGATGATAAGCACAGGCTGCGGATACATCAACGGTTTTGATCCAAAATT
>JAFWKS010000274.1 GCA_017511325.1 Erysipelotrichaceae bacterium | reverse complement strand
GGCCATCCTTGTCCTTGTAGAGGATGGCATAGACCAGATCGGAAGGATAGTCCGGCATGGATTTCTTCTCCGAGCTTACGATCGTGTCCCTTGGATCATATTTGTCTTTGTAGCTGAGTGAGGCAAGGAATTTCTCATTGAGGGTGATGTTCTCGTTCCGGGTAATGTTACTGATGGTCTCGCAACCACAGGTCAGAAACAGCACGATCATCACGGTTATTATTCTTTTCATTCTTATTTCTCCAACCACATTATATCATTGTTTTTCATCATGACTGGGGGGCACGGTAACGCTCCACAGCATAGGCGAAATGCTCATTGAAATTCCCTATGGCTTCGACGCTTATATCCATCTTCGGATAAAGCATGTCGAAGGAATGTATATCCGTATGATAGACATCGGCGTATGCTTCCACCCCTGCCTCCCTGAGGTCTTTTACATATTTTAGAGTTTCATCATAGAAAGGCTCTCCGTGCCCTATGAAGGTATAACACGGAGGAAGATCCGCATAGTCCGTCTGTCTTGACGGGGAGGCGTAAGGCGATACGTCTTGGTATCCCTTGCCTAGATAGCATCTCCATCCCAGATGATTCTTCCTGGTGTTCCAGAACCTTCCGTGATTGTCCTTCGATGATTCCGTATCGAAACAGTCAAGCATCGGATAAAGAGGCATCTGGTAGGCGATGTTCACGGATCTGCGGTCCCTTGCCATCATGCACAGGGCGGCGCACAGTCCGCCTCCTGCGCTTTCCCCTCCGACCATCAGCTGATCGTCCCTGATTTGCAGACGCTTGACATTGTCCTTCATCCAAAGCAGAGCGCTGTAGCAGTCATCTATCGCCGCCGGATAAGGATGCCATGGCGCAAGCCTGTAGCCCGGCGAGACGACGATGACTTTATGTCTTTTCACCAGATCGTAAGCTCTTGACATGTAGGCCATCTCCTTCATCCCGGTGACATAGCCTCCGCCGTGTATCCACAGCACTCCCGGGACATCTTCAGTTTTTTCTTCGGGAGAAAGGACCAGCAGAGTTATCCTGTGATCCCCGCAATCTATCTTTATCTTTTCCGCCTTGATACCTTCCAGTCTGCTGAGTTTTATGCTTATCATCAGTACTCCCTGCGGCTGTGTCTTGCGAAGAAGGCGCATTCATCGTCATTGCATATGTCCGCAAGTTTCGATCTGCAGTCGAGATGGAAGACGTGTCCTATCTCTTTCTGTTCCTTCTTTCCGTAACAGTGATACTCGCACTCGACACCTTTCTTTTTCAGTTTTCTGTAGAGTGGTTTCGCCATGATCTTCAGGAAATCATTGGCGGAAGTCATGACGAACGAAGGAGGAAAGTCCTTCGTTACCTTCTTGCCGACAATGCCGACATTTTTACACCGCCATTTTATCATTTATGTCGGTAAATTGAAAAATAAGCCCCGTTTTGAGGCTTATTTTAAGCGTTTTTACAGTTTGGTAATTATTCCCACTTAATTGTGCTGACAAAAACGGCTGTGTCCAGCCTGATTTCAAACAGCTTGTATTGGAAAGAGAACAGATGGCTTCCACAGCCTTCAACTATCTTGCTCTGCCTCATCCGATCAATTCCGATGCCATCAAGACACAAGTGGCTCTTATCGTCAGCGAATCCGGTATCGACTGGGATGGATCGCTTGTCAATATCGTCATTCTTCCTGCCATAACCGGTCTGGAGAAACAGTACATCAGCGAGATCTATTCCGTAGTCTTACCCATCTTTGGCAGAAAAGGAATCATCAGTCAGATCAGGAAATACAACACTTTTGACAAGTTCAAGAATTATCTTATCAACGCCACATAAGTTGCAGATATATCTCCCTTTCCCAGCATACTAAAAGACGATGCAACATCGCCTTTTAGTATGAGTAATAGCAGGTCTGGTCTCTCCGACAGTGTAAATTAATCTGTGTAAGTGAGTTATGAGCGTACGGCTTAACTGCTTATGCAGATTAATTTACACTCTTTGTATCTCATATGATTGATTTTTACTTCATCGGTAAAGCGGAGTACTCCGGATTGTCGAATACGATTTCCTTGATCGTGAAATCGTCGAAGGCGTCATAATCAAATTCACCGTCCGAATTGAATCCCTCTGTCGGTTCAACGCTTACCTTATAGTCCATCATGTCTTTCTCTACAAAAACATAGGCATGTTCTTCCGAGAAGCTGTATCCCATTACTTCATAGCCATCATCGAGAAGATCTTTGATCGTCTTGCCTTCATATAAGGACAGCTCTTCTGCAGAAGGAAGCTCATCAGTAAAGTCGATACAGTCTTCGATCTCGACATCCCTGATCAGACCGTAGGCCTGAGCGTCATAATCCTCTGCCGAGAAATCCAGAGCGTTAAAGGCATCGACCGTATCCTGATCAAGCACGCTGGAGAACTGGTAGTATCTGCCGTCTTTCTCATCAATGGCAATCAGTTGATGATCCATGATCGTATAGAACAGCATCTCTTCCTCTTTCAATGTATCGATAATCTCGCCATAGGTTTTGTATGGACTCTCGACATGCGGAAGATTATCGTATGACTTCGGAACGGTATATTCCGGAATTTCGACGTACTGATCATAAGCGAATCTGTATTCCGACTTGTAGTCGCTCTCTCCGGCTTTGATCTCACATTCGATAACGGAAACTTTGCCGTTCTCTTTTGTACCCTTTGAATAGACCGTCATTTCATTGTCGTTTTCCTTGCCTTTGACAGTCAGTTCCAGCTCATTGTCATCCTTCCTGGTTGCAGAATAAATGATCGCATCATCTTCTACATCCAAATAGGAAGTGATATTCATCTGAAGCATCATCTGAATCGAATCGGCATAGAAGTCGTAGGTGCTTTCTTCTTCAAAAAGAGTGCCGTCAGTAGCGATGGTATATCTTTTACCGTCCAGGATAAACGAATAGACATCGGAACCGTCATATTCGTTATGAACGTGCAGCTTGTCCTGATCTTTCGTCACGACCGTCATAAGTTCGCCGTTGCTGTAGGAAGACATCGTGATCGGATCAGCCGTCAGAAGGTCCCTGTAGAATTCTTCCGTCATCTGTTTTATTTCCTGTCTGTCGGTGACTGTCTTGTTTCCGCTGCAGGCAGTCATTGTCGTTACAAGCAGCAGGATCAGCGCTACTATAAAACATTTCTTCATTTTATTTCTCCTTGCGTTTCAAACACAATGCTATTATAACAATTCTTCCTGCCGTTAGAGAAACGTTCCTGTTCTTTCAGACGATTTATAATAAAGATGATGGCAGAAGACAGAAAACACACTTTTTCAAGTGTGTTTGATCTATTACACTTTTTCAAGTGACCTATTCCCATTCGATCGTTGAAACCGTAATATTCTTATAGGCCCAATATTGACCTGTCAGTTCACTGCAATACTTATTCTTGGATGAGATATTATCTCCTTCATCATCTCTTTGATATGGCAGGTTTAATTGAGAGACAGCAGAGCCACAGAAAACAGGAAGATAGTAATCTTCCTTGTTAAGCTTATATTCCTTATGGGCGGCAATAATAATCTTAAGATCCATTATTATCTGGCTCCTGCTTTCTTAAAGATAGAGATGATTGTCTTGAATACTGTTTTTAGATCCAACAGGAAAGAGACATTATTGATGTAGTAATATTCCTGCTTTAATCTTTCATCATAAGGCGTATTGGACCTGCCATTACAAGCCCACCAGCCGGTTATGCCCGGTTTTACTTTCCAATAGAGCTTATCGCCATTATGCATCTCCAGTTCGCCAGGAACCAAAGGTCTAGGTCCAACTATAGACATATCTCCTTTTAAGACATTGATAAACCGAGGGAATTCATCTATTGAACTCTTTCT
>JAFWKS010000273.1 GCA_017511325.1 Erysipelotrichaceae bacterium | reverse complement strand
GGTAAAGGAACGTCTTCTAATTTATACATAACGATCAATATTTTAACAAAAATTATTTCCAAATACAAATCCCGAGATCAAGCATCCAGCTGATCTCAAATAATAAAAGCAATATAAAACCGCAGATCAACTGCGGTCATAATAAATCGAACTAGATCCTCGTCTTGAAGAAGGCTGGTACATCATCATCTTCTTCGATATTGCTGACGACTTCCTCTTTCCTGACAGGCTGAGGAGTGTCAACATTTACAACAGGTGGACTGTTCTTATCGAACAGGATGCTAGTCTGCGAAGAATGTTTGGTGTTAGGCAGTTCGAAGCCTGTCGCAATGACAGTGACGATAATGGCCTCGCCAAGAGATTCGTTGATCGCAACACCATAGATGATGTCAATATCGTTTCCGGCAGCTTCCTTGATGAATTCAACAGCGATTGAAGAATCCTGCAAAGAGATATTAGGACCACCGGTGATATTGATGATTGCAGATTTAGCGCCTTTGATATTAGCTTCAAGAAGCGGTGATCTGATAGCTCTGGCAGCGGCTTCCTTGGCCTTGTTTTCACCCTGAGCCATACCGATACCGATAAGAGCAGTGCCCTTGCCTTCCATAACAGTCCTTATATCTGCAAAATCCAGATTGATGAAAGCTGGAACTGCGATCAGGTCTGTGATCGTCTGCACACCCTGTCTTAAGACATTGTCTGCTTCCTTGAAAGCTTCCTGCATCGGGATCTTTCCTATGACATTCAAAAGCTGGTTGTTTGAAACGATGATCAAAGAGTCGACGTACTGCTTCATCTGTTCGATGCCGACATTGGCCTGACCCATCCTTCTGCGTCCTTCAAAATCAAAAGGCTTTGTAACGATCCCAACTACTAAAGCACCCATATCTTTGGCGATCTTGCAGAAGACCGGTGCTGCACCGGTTCCTGTCCCGCCACCCATACCGCAGGTGATGAAGACCATGTCTGAGCCGGCGATCGCCTTTTTGATGTCTTCCTGAGATTCAAGGGCAGATTTATGACCGATCTCCGGATTGCCACCGGCACCGAGGCCTTTAGTCAGTTCCCTGCCCAGAACAAGCTTATTTGGACATTTAGACAGATTCAATGACTGAATATCGGTGTTGCATACATAGAAGTCGACACCTTTGACACCATCATTGACCATTCGATTGACGGCATTGCATCCTGCACCGCCGATACCGAATACTTTTATTCTGGCTACCTGATTGTATTCTGGTCTGATTGTCATTTACTTCTCCCCCTTTTCCATATACTGTTTGAACAGATTCTTGATCTTCGTAGTGATCGTCTCACCCTCAGATTCAAATTTTTTCTGGTCAATTGCATTTTCATATTTGATAAGATCCACACAATTCACATTCAGATCATTTAATAATACTTTATCACGATATACGAAGAAAGCACCATACAAAGCCGTCATCGCCGGATCTCTGACTCCGATCGTATCCGGATAATATGTCTTGACTTTTGTAAGGGTCTTTTCCTTAAGTCTTTCAAGCAGCGAAGCCATCTGGCAGCCTTCCCCGGTCAGGACGATCAAGGCGCCGTCTTCAATGATCGGCTTGCACATGGAGACGAGTTTCTCGCAAAGCGCATCAAGCGGTTCATCGATACACTGATTCAGCATTCTTGTATTGATCGATTTCGTTGCTCCCTGATCAGTCCAGGCATAGATCGTATCATCAGGATATTCACTGTTGAAGTCAGTTGAATATTTCACCAGCTTGGCAATATCGTTATAAGGCATGTTGTAAGTGCGATATAACCTGTTTATCATCGAGTTGAGACCATCAAATACAATTTCCGTAGAGACAAGTCTGCCCTTGGCTAGCAATGTCAGATATGTGCAGGTTTTGTTGATATCCAGGATTATGACGTTCTTGTTTAATGACTCTTCAAATAAAGCCGCTTCTCTTGCGATCGCGTAATTGTTTAAAGTGATATCGAGAACTTTGACTCCGGCGTTTTCGACCGCTGAAACATAATCATATGAAAGTTCCACATCAGCACACAAAAGATCGATATCGGCATAAACTTCATCAGCTTTTTCGTTTTCCGGAAGTCTTCTGGTAGAGATACCGTTGACGTTATATTTTACGATAGTCGAATTGGCAACCAGAACATTTGAATCGACCTTGGTCTTTAAGGAATTGGATACCGCTCTGGCAATATCCTTCTTGGTTATTATCCCGTTTTCCGTAACGACCTTGCTCTTAAGCGGATAACGCTTGAAATTATATGCCGGTAAAACTAAAATAACTTTCTCGATATCAGTCAGGATCTTCTGTGATGTTTCATCTAGAGCCTTTCTGATGTCGTTGGAAAGTTCTTCCTTGTTGTTTATGCCAAAATCACTTATCGAATTAGTGTAATATTTATCTGAGCGTATGATGTTGAAACGCGTATTAAAATACTCACCTACCAATAGTTTTATCTCATTTTCACATAGCTCCATAGCTACGTAAATCTGCTTGATATCATTTCCCATACATAGATAATTTTAACATAATAATACATTTCGTTGTGTAAAGATTTGCATTTATAGATCTTTTATGTTAAAGTAATTAAGCGAAATTGAGAAAGGGGGCAAGCTGTATGTCAAGAGTATGTGCTATCACTGGTAAAAAACAAATGTCTGGTAACAACCGTTCACATTCACTTCGTGCTACACGCCGTAAATGGAATGTAAATCTTCAGACCGTTACAATGATGGTTGATGGTAAACCACAGAAGGTTCGCGTTTCTGCCCGCGCACTTAGAACTTTAAAGAATCAGGCAAAGGCAGCATAACTTCCGCAAAGGAAGTTTTTTTTATCCCAAAATATAAATAATCATCAATATGATTAATCAATCAGATATAAAAAGAGTAAACATTTCCGTTTACTCGCAATTCCTCAGTTTCTGAACATTAGTCTTTATATCGCCATTGAAGACGAATGACCCGGCTACCAGCGCATCAGTGCCTCTGCATACAAGCTCGTGGGCATTTTTATCACTTACCCCACCATCGACTTCGATTATATAATTCAGTCCATGCTCATCTTTATATTTCTTTAGCTGTGAAACTCTATCAAGCGCTTCGATCATGAACTTCTGTCCGCCGAATCCCGGTTCGACTGACATGAGCAGAAAGATATCGATCTTATCAAGAAGAGGAACTATCTCTTCTATTGAAGTTTTTGGTTTGATAGAAATGCCGGCTTTCAAACCTTTGTCATGTATCTTATCAATCAATCTGCTGCATTTATCTATATCGTTATAAGCTTCATAGTGAAAAACGATACTGTCAGCTCCAGCTTTTGCAAAGACATCAGCGAAATAATCGGGATCACTGACCATCAGATGAGCATCAAGAAAAAGATTGCTGTTTCTTCTGAAAGCTTCCATGATCGCCGGCCCAAAAGTTAGATTCGGTACAAAGTGTCCGTCCATCACGTCAAAATGAATCCATTCGACACTTTCATTAAGATCATTCAGTTCTTTTCTGAAATCTTCATAGTGCATTGATAAGACAGATGGTGCAATTATCATGTTTATTCTCCGTAGTAATATACTTTTACTGTTATATCTTCAGATAGATTTATGGCAGAACCAAGCTCCGGATCTGTCTTTATGACCGTATCGACAGCGGAATCATTCAGTTCATCTTCATTGAAGAAACTGCGGTCTTTATTTTCCAGGGAGTATTTGATATTGTTTTCATTAAAATAGGAAACCGCCTGATCGATGCTCATGCCTTTAAGCTCATAGGAGATGATGACGATCTTTTCCTGTGAATACTCCAGGGTGATGGTATTCTTGACATTTGGATCATATTTGAAACCTGATTCAGGATCCTGTTTAAGGACTTTGCCCGGTGTTTCATCTGATTCGACCGCAATGACTTTAACATTGAAATTAAGTGAATACAGTTCGTTTCTGGCGTCTTTATAATCCCATCCTACATAATTGTATAAAGTAGAATAAAGTCCGTTAGAAACGGTCAATTTTATTTTAGAACCGACTTCAACTTCTTCATCATATGTCGGATTGCTTTCTATGATCAGATCCTTCGCAACACTGTCGGATAAGATCCAGGTGATGCGTGAATCATCAACTTCAAGCCCCTTTTCTGCCAGGATATCTCTGGCTGCCTGTACGGACATGTTTCTAAGGTCCGGAACCTTGACCATCCTGGTCCTGTTTCCGATCAGACCAGATAAAAACAGCACGATCACAACAGCGCTTATTGAAAGCAGGCCGACTAAAGAAAGAAAAATGTAACTGAAAGCTTTCTGTTTCTTTTCCTTGGCCGGCTCTTTCCGGGCGATATAGATATCGCTGCTTTTTCTAGGGATGCTTGCATTTTCAAAAGTTATCTTCTGATCATTGCGATGTTCCTTCTTGAGACAGTCATTGAGATCCTTCAGCATCAAAGCGATGTTCTTGTAACGGTTGTTGAGGTTCTTGGCTGTCGCCTTGATAACGATATTTTCGACCGATTGCGGAATATCCGGATTCATGCTTCTTACAGAAGGGATCTCCTGTTTGATATGCTTCAAAGCGACCTGTACCGGTGTATCTCCCTTGAATGGCACATCACCACTCAAGAGTTCATAGAAAACGATGCCCAGTGAATAGATGTCTGACTGCATGGTCGCCTGCTTGCCCTTGGAAAGCTCAGGTGCCAGATAATGAACAGAACCGATGACAGAATCTTCGTGCGTTATCTGGATCGAACCGTTTGCTAAAGCTATGCCGAAGTCAGAAAGCTTGATCGTGCCATCATCTTTGATCAGGACGTTTTGAGATTTTACATCACGGTGAATGACATTGTTGCGATGAGCTTCCATCAAAGCACCCGCAAGCTGTTTCATCATCCAGACCGCTTCCTTGTAAGGGATCGGTCCTCTTTTCTTGATGAGCTGCTTAAGCGTATATCCCTTCACATATTCCATGACGATATAGTTGCGGTCACCATCTTCGCCCACATCATAGACATCCACGATATTCGGATGGGATAGCTGCGTTACAGCTTCTGCTTCTCTTCTGAATCTTTCCCTGGCCAGGTCATCATCAGCCATATCCGATTTCATTATCTTGACGGCTACATGACGATTCAGGATCACGTCAAAAGCGAGGTATACATCTGCCATACCGCCTCTGCCGAGAAGTTTCATGATCTCATAACGGTTTCCGATCGTATTAGACATCTTCCTTCAGCCTCGCTAGAACTGCCGTAACATTATCATAGCCGCCTTTTAAAAGCGAAAGATCTTTAAGATCGATCGTTTTCTGGGCGACACTTTTCTCTTTATCGAGAACTATCGTCTTTATTTCTTCATCGCTCACATAGCCATGCAAGCCATCTGAACAGGCCAAAAGATAATCCATATCCTTTATCTGATGGACGTCTGCTTTGACTTTTTCTCCGACGCCAATGGCTCTGATGAGATAATGCCTTTGTGGATGGTTCAAAGACTCCTCATAGGTGATCTTTCCTTCCTGAAGCAGTCTGTTTACCAAGGTATCATCATTAGTCAGACAGATCATTATTCCATCACTGAAGCCATAGACTCTTGAATCACCGCAGTTTATGACAAACTTGCCTAAAGGCGTGATCATAAAACCGGTCAAAGTCGTTCCCATGCCTTCATATTCCTTATATTTCAGGGACATGTCATAGACGTGTTTGTTTACAGCGTTTATATGGAAAGTCAAAAAACTGATGATATCTTCAACCGCTGTGAATTTACCAGACAGTTTGAAAGTGAAATCAAAATACTTGATAACTTCGCCGCTTGCTACTTCGCCGGCTTTTCCCCCGCCTATTCCATCTGCGACGAGAAAAAGAAAATCGCCATAGTCGTTCTCTACGGCAATATATGAGTCCTGATTTTTTTCTCTTATCAAACCGACATCGGTAATACAGTAATATTCCATAAGCTTATTTTAGACTATTAGCTCTGAGTTGGCCACATGCCGCATCGATATCATCACCCTTTTTCTGCCTCAAGGTCACAGCTACACCGTTTTTCTTAAGCAAATCATAAGAACGCAAGGCATCTTCTTCACTGCTTGATCTGAAGTCTTTTTCCTTGACCGTATTGTACGGGATCAGATTGATATAGGCATTCAAGCCCTTTAAAAGTTCTTTGATCTGTTTGACGTGGATGTCCTGATCATTGACTCCCTTAAGCAGCAGATATTCAAAAGTAAGACGGCGGTTGTTCAGATGCGAGTACTCTTTTAAGGCATCGATCAGTTCACTTAAAGGATAGGCCTTGTTTACCGGCATCAGTGTATTCCTTAATTCATCGTTTGGTGCATGTAGCGAGATAGCCAGATTATACTGCATCTGTTCCTTTGAGAAACGAAGTATTCCCGGGACAAGACCACATGTAGAGATGGATATGTGACGAGAACCAATCTCAAGGCCATATGGATCATTGATGATGCTTAAGGCCTTCATGACATTATCATAATTGTCAAAAGGTTCTCCTGTTCCCATGACGACGATATTACCCAGACGTCCCCCTCTAAGATCAAGCTGTCTTTGGATCATCAGCGCCTGACCGACGATCTCTCCGGCACTTAAATCACGCTGTTTTTTCAAAAGACCTGAAGCACAGAAGGCACAACCCATATTGCAGCCGACCTGCGAAGAAAGACAGGCTGAAAAACCATAATCAAATACCATCAGCACTGATTCGACCAGTGCACCGTCACTCATCTCAAACAGAAACTTCATCGTTCCGTCTCTGGAAGTCTGAGACGTTACGATCTTCAGCGGTTCGATGGAGAAATCGCCTTTTAGCTGTTCAATGAGTTTTTTGGAGATATCGCTCATCGAATCGAAATCGCTTATCCTTTTCTCATAGAGCCATTTAAAGATCTGACGCGCATGAAAAGGCTTGAGTCCCTTATCACTCAGGTAGTTCTGCAGATCCGCAAGTGAAAGATCATATATCGAAGTCATCATCTCACCTTCTTCATCTTGGCATAATAGAAACAGTCACCAAGCTCATTGATGATTGTCTCGTCTTCTATAAGGATATAATGATCGTTTTCAGAAAGGAACTTTCTGATCAGTTTTTCATTTTCCTTCTTGTTAAGCGTACAGGTTGAATACAAGAGTATTCCGTCATTCATCAGAAT
>JAFWKS010000021.1 GCA_017511325.1 Erysipelotrichaceae bacterium | reverse complement strand
GGCTGGATGCCTGTCTATTTTGAAAATCATGATAAGCCTAGACTCGTCGATCATTATTTTCCTCAAGGATACGACAAAAAGAAAGCAGCTAAAGTAATGGCTGTCCTGCAGATGTGTCTAAGAGGTACACCTTTTATCTACCAGGGTCAGGAAATAGGTATGGATAATATCGCTTTGGACGATATCAACAGGTATGATGATATTTCTTCATATGGCCAATATGAAGCAGCTTTAAAAGAGGGTTACAGTAAAAAAGAAGCTCTTGAAGCGATCCACCGCTTTTCAAGAGACAACGCCAGGACCCCTATGCAATGGAACGACAGCGAATATGCCGGTTTCAGTAAAGCTGAGCCATGGCTAACTGTTAATGATAACTACAGAGAGATCAATGTAGAAGCGCAGGAAAAAGATCCATCATCGGTTCTGAATTTCTATCGAAAACTTGTTGAAATAAGAAACAGTCATTCTGCATTGATCGATGGAAAGTTCACTTCCTATGAAGATCATAGAGATGATGTATATATTTTTGATAGAAGCGATGAAAAAGAAATGATAAGGGTATTGCTCAATTTCACAGATCAGAAAGTTACAGTAAGTAAGTGTTATGAAGATGATATGCAGATCATTCTTTCAACCGAAAAAGAACATACTAAAGGAATTTTGAAACCATTGGAATCCTTGATTCTTTTTAAACGATACTAAACTATATGGCCTTTTGTTTTTATTCGCTTTGTCAGATAGAGATTACAGGTTGCCAATCAAACAGAAGAAATGCCATATAGTGAGGAATGGTAAGTATGCCTCCAGCTTCAATTAGGTTGGAATCTTTTATTTTAATCAACGATGTTTTCCCATAATGATCCGGATGTGACATGACTGTTCTTGCGCTTTTTGCATTTCCGTTTGCAGCCTTTACTTCAAGAATGGTCGATTCCCCCTGATAATTGATGACAAAGTCCAGTTCCAGTCCGCTCTCCTTGGCGAAATAGAACATTTTTCCGCCACGTTTGTACAGTACATCAGCGACCAGAGCTTCATAAAGCATACCTTTGCCCATCCCCAGATTTCCGGAAAGAATCGCATCTGTTGTACCATCTTCCAGCATCCCCACCAGCATTCCGATATCTGTTACAAACACTTTGTACTGATTTGAGATCGCATTGACTGATAAAGGAGTTGCCGGAACATACAGATTATGGACTTTCAATATAACTCCGGTATCTTTCAGATATTCAAGCGCATCTTTTCCTGAATCCTTGGCACCTTTGCCAGCGATCTTCGATACAACAAATCTTTTGTTTTCCTTTCCTAGAAATGATGGTATAAGAGAAAAAGCACTTCTGATCCTGGCTACTTCATTGCTGTTGAAAAGCGGCTTTCCATCTTTTCCCCTGCGCCTGCCAAAATCATCCTGAAGATCCCTTGTGATCTTTCTGATTATCTGTAATGTTGAATTCAGATTGTTTGTTTCTATATAATTGCTGACAGCTTCCGGAAAACCGCCTATACACATATATTCGAAAAATAACGAAGTAAACGAATTGTGCATTGATTTTGATAACGGTGTTCTGTTATTGAAAGCTTCTTTTATATATGATATTTCCCTGTCGCTATATCCTTTAGCCCACAGGAATTCTTCAAAATCCAGAGTTCTCATATCGAATTCATCAGTACATCCGACAGGCTTCGGAATATCATCTTTAACAACATACCCACTGACACCAAGATATGAGCCTGACGCAATAAAATCATAACGTTTATCATTCATTACGGTTTTCAGGGCAAGCAAAGCCCTTGGACAATCCTGAACTTCATCAAAGATGAAAATCGTGGAACCTTCTTTTAAATCCGGTAGTGCTCTTTTTACTGAAAGCTCTCTGATTATCGTTTCTGTATCCAGGTCACCATCAAAAACATCGATCAGATCCGGATCATCCCAGAAACTGAGATAAATCACAACTTCATAATTATTCTGAGCAAATCTTCTTATAGAATATGTCTTTCCTGATTGTCTTATTCCCTTGATCAAAGCGGGCTTATGATTTTTGTTGTTTTTCCAGTCAGAAAGCCATTTGTCGATGTGTCTATTTAGCTCCATAATTCATTCTCTGATTCAATTATATCATTTTCCGGAAAATTCCGAGCGAGTTTTAACTTAATTTCGGAAAAATCCTAGTGAGTTTTATAGTTATTTTCGGAAAATTCCGAGCGACTTTTATTATTTTTGTGTTTTTTTAAGTGTTTCTACAAACCGAAATGAATTAATCTTGCTTCTAAGTTAAAATAATGATGTGAACAACAAGCCAGATTCTCTTTTCCTGTCCGAAGCCTATAAAGATGCCTGGCAGGACTATCAGCGTTCAATCAATTCACCAAGCTATCCGACCTGGGATTATGTCTTTCTTACGGCTTCCAATGAACATCAGGCTCATATGTATGAACTGCAGATTCAAAACAGAAAGAACTATCTTCCTCAAAGAACCAGATATATAGTCATTCCGGATGAAGGCGGAGTAAGAGTCGGATCTGGCGGAGCTACCTTAAGTGTCTTAAAGAAGCTAAGAGAACATGAAGATAATTTTGAAGGCATAAGGGTATTGGTCATTCATTCCGGCGGGGATTCCAAAAGGATACCTCAATACTCTGCTTGCGGAAAGCTTTTTTCCAGTGTTCCTCATAAACTGCCGGATCAAAGAAACAGCACACTTTTTGATGAACTATTGATCTCCATCAGTTCTCTTCCTGGAAGAATAAAGGAAGGCATGCTTCTATTAAGCGGCGATGTGATGCTGCTGTTCAATCCCTTGACGATCAATTTTGGAGGAAAGGGTGCAGCTGCCATTTCCTTTAAGGAAGATGTAAATACCGGAAAGAATCATGGTGTATATCTTGGCTCAAACGAAGGTT
>JAFWKS010000272.1 GCA_017511325.1 Erysipelotrichaceae bacterium | reverse complement strand
GAAATTCATTTGCCCAAATAATCGTTTGTTTGGGCTTTTTCTTTATCTTTGTTTCCTTGTCTATAGCGATTTTAGGCAACAGAATAAGTATTATGTTGTTGCTATCAATAATCCAGTCACTCTTTCAAGAACTTCAAAGTGCTTTTTTCCTGTCTCCATAGTGTAAATCCTTGTTGTGTTTATGCTTGAATGTCCTAAGACATCTGCTAACCTTACAATATCTTTTTCTTCTTCATAGAAGACTCTGGCAAACAGATGCCTCAGGTTATGTGGAAATACTTTCGATTTATCGACATGCGCTTTATCACATATCCGTTTCATTTCTTTACACAAATTTGAACGATCAATCGGTTTTCCGTTTTTTGTAATAAATATTGGACCTTCTTTTATATTGTTCTTATTTATATGCTCCATTAGAACCCTTCTTAATGTTACTGGGATCAAAATTATCCGATTCTTTCCTTTTAAATTAATTTCAGCCTTACATTTTTTAACTGCATCAACAGTAATGTATCTTAACTCTGATATTCTTATACCGGTAGAGCTTATTGTTTTAATGATGATCCCAATTCTTTCATCTTTGGCAGCTTCAAGTAGCCTTTTATACTCCGCGATTGTAAGTTCTTTTTCTTCGCTTGCAAATATCTGAGATTGTATCTTTAACAATCTGATTTTATAATCCTGTTTACCTATATGATTAAGAAATTTGTTGATTGCGATTATTTTAACATTAACGGTTGCGGGTTTATATTTATTTACCAGTATATTTTTATAAGATATAACTAGATTTTTGCTTAGATCGTCATTACCGATATAATCAATGAATTCTTTAATATCTCTTACATATTTCTTTATTGTTGCTTCACTTTTCTCATTTAGTTCAAGTTCGCACTTAAAAAGCATGATCTGCCTGTAGTAGTCCATTTTTCTTCTCCTCCTTTTTCTTATAAGACAATTTTACTTGCATAAGAAAACGCAACTCCTTGAAAAGGTGTTTATAAGAATTATTTATCCTAATTATTTTTATAGTTAATGATTGAACTTTGTTATCAGGATTATTCTTGGCTTTTACAAGCCATCTTATACTAGGATATTTCCGTTATATTTATTTAATGATGATATCAGAAAATACAGATTCATCTGAATCGATATTTTCCTTTTCCATATCCAGAAACAGGTTCAATGATCTTGTTGCTTAACATGTCATTTAACAAGCCAGATGCTCGAGAGTGTTTCAGGCCCAGTATTTTCATTACATCGCTTCGACCAAAAACCGTTTGATTTGATAATTCCTGGTACAGTTTTATGATATTTTCCGCAGTTTTAGACCGGAATGACTTTTCAATGTACGGTTTTATTCTCTCAATGTCCGGTTTTTCAGTTTCAATGTCCTGTTTTTCAGTTCCAATGTCCGGTTTTTCAGTTCCAATGTCCGGTTTTTCGTTTTCTTTAAAGGTATTACTGATATGTAATGTTCGATTATGCAAGGAATGGTTTTCATTCAATAAAAGGTTTCTTAAAAACAGCTCAAGATATTCGGTAGTTTCAGTAATACCGTTCGTGATGTCGTTATAATTTGCCCTCACAAGAGCATTTCTGAAATACCAAGCGTTTTCAGCAAAAATGTCATTTGTAGCATCAAAACCAAGGGCGCGGAGATATTTTATGAAGAATACCGCCGTAGTTCTGGTGTTTCCTTCGCTAAATACGTGAATCTGCCACAGCCTGGAAACAAATAAGGCAAGATGATGAATTATTTCATCCATAGATCTATTACGATATGAATATTGACGTTCTTGAAGAAAATCATAATCAAGGGTAGCTGACAGTTCGCTGGCGCTTCCATATATTACAGTAGCTCCATTCAGTACCCATTCCTTTTTTGTAATATTGTAATTTCTTATCTGACCGGCATGATTAAAAATACCAGTAAACAGTTTTTTATGAATAGACAGATATTCGTTTGGAGTGAAACTGAAGGCTTTTTCTGATAAAAGTTTTGCAATCCTTGCACTGACTTTATCAGCCTCTTCTGTGCGATCTCCTGATTCACGAGAAGAGTTTTCTTCATAATATGATTCAAGAAGTTTATTAGCCTCATCAATTGAGATCTCGCCTTTAATATTTCGAATAGCCGTATCAGCTAAATACTCTGATGTTTTTAAACCATCAACAGCCTGTAAGCCGATTGCAGTATGCCAGGCATATCCTTTATCACGTTTATCTGGTTCAGATTCTTGTATATACTCTTTAAAAGGGTCTTTATTCAATTCTTTGCCTCCCTATTTATGATTATATTAAGTAATATGTTACAGTATTTTTTTCTACTTTCCAAAGTGTCAAAATATTTCTTTGTGTGGTTTGTGATACCAAATGCGTGATAAACAATACCGTATTATATGTAGTTATTTATTCTGCTTTATTAGAATCGTTATTGATTTTTACGATCCATTTCCCTTTTTACCATTTAGTGACACTTGAGCAAGAACGTTACGTTGCTTTTTAAGCATCATCTAAAGCGCCATCCAAAGCGCCGTTTTGACGCTTTGAAATATCATCATCAATATTCTATGTTTTGATTTTCAGGCATTTATATCTCCTCTATAATTATAAACTTATTGAAATTTGTTTCCTAATACGAATAGGTGCTTGAAATTTCTTTTAAATATTCTTCAATTTCTTCTTCAATTTCTCTTTGTCTTTTGCTTAAACCGGATAGTGAGATATGCCTATGGTTATTCTGTTTAAAATCCTTATAGTTATTATTTCTTAGGTATGTACAAACGCCACTTACTGCATCGATTAACCCAGCCGAATTAAACCCGTGATGTTCAAAATAATTCTTATTGTCACCATAATCTGTGTGTTCCAGCCAGTATTCGTTTTTATCAATTGTATTCTTCCAGAAAGTAAAATCATCTGATCCCCAATTCTCCATTTCGGTAATTTCTTCTTTTAAATCTTTAAACCAGGAATCATCATCGTTGTGAAGTAATAGATCAATAGCTGCATCTGTGCTGATATCATCACTGTTAAACTGTTCATCATATAATTCGTTATATTCATCTTCCAAAGAATCATATAGTTCTTGAAACTGTTCAAGTTGCTCATTTGCTTCTTTTATTGCTATATTATATTGAACTCGATCAGAATCAGGACCTAGTTTTCTAGCCCAATAGCCTTCATATATTTGCGGTATTTTATTAATGCCAAGATCCATATAACTCTTGCAAGAAATTCTTGAACCTTCAGGTAATCTCTCATTGGCAATCTCTTCCCATGATTTTCTAAGGTTTAATAAGAATTCTTTGCTGGTAATAGGATTGATTGAAATTGATTTTCTTTGCCATAAGCGTTCATTCTTTTTCTTCGATATTTTCTGCTTGCCTGTCTTTTTATCTATTACCGGAATTCTTGAATATTTAAGGAAATCATATTTGGCGTCTTTGTTATACTCTTTAAGATCTTTGATACTCCTGAAGATTCTTCTTGAGCCATAATGATTTCTACATAAATATCCTTTTATTTCTTTGATATCTGCCCAGGTTTTTTCAGGATCCATCGTTCTTGCCGATATTAAAGCTTGCATATGAGGATTGTTTTCTTTTAAGTGATCAGCGATATCAACCGCGTAACCTTTATCAGTTAAGATTTTTATTATCTGGTCTCGGCAGACTTTCCTATCAGTTTCATCAAACTCATATGGATAAGCAATATCCAAACATTTGCCTAAAAGACAATGAGTATTCTTTTCTCTTTCTTCTAATGAGTTCCACAATTTCTCTCTAAACTTATTAAGTGTGTCTGCGTTTTTTGAAGCTATAGCTAATTCGTTCTTTAACGAAATAGGAGCGTTTTCCGGAAGATAGATCATTGAATTACAAACTTCATCTTTAGAAAGATGATTATGTATTATACCGGTACGATTATCTTTCAATACACTTCCAGATATATACGCAGCATATTGAATGCATGATCTTCCCTTTTCTCTAAGAAGGCTTTTAAATTGTAAATGATACATATGATTTTTTCTTATGATTTCTTTAACGAATCATTATTAACGATTTTTAAACGACTAGGACGGAGAATCGACGAAGGAAGATTGTCTGTCCTAAGTGCACATGTCAAAGTAAACCAAATAGCTTTCCTATAACTGCGTTTCCCTTAATTCTGCTGCATGAGTTTCAAAGAAAGATTTCAATGACTCAATTTCTTCAATTTCACATTCAATTGTTTCTTCAAGAATCTTACCTATTTCAGATTGTCTGCGAAGAGTTGTTTTTCGCTTTTCTTCATTGAATTGATTCATAAGTTGCTTTTGTTTTTCTTTCAGAAGTTCTTGCTTTCTTTTGATTTCATCAAGTTTTTCCTTGTAGGTTTTCATTAAAGACTCATGCCTCCATCGAAGTTCTTGTTATTTGTATAAGAATAAACTTCCTCAGTATTTTTGCTTCTTCCTTTTTTAGGAATATACAAACTCTTCAGTTTATCTATCGTTAAAATACTTTCATCGATATCAATCTTTCCTACAATAAAATCTTTGGTGGTGAAGATATCATCAGGTATAGATTCATCATTATAAAACGCAATAAAGTTATATCCGGTAAAACAATCACAATGTTCACAACAGTTTGCATAATACTCTTCTTTCATAGTCCTGGAGTAACATTTCCTTATGGTTCGATACTTTTTTGCAAGCTGTTTATCCAGTTCCTCCAGATATCCTAAGCAGATTCTATCAACTGTCTGAAATTCCCGATCAATGTGATATAGATACTCAGCACCAAGATATTGATTTATTTGTCTGGTCAGATAATAGGTGTATATCGGAGCATTTCTTTTACAGCCATAGCATTGCCTATTATAGGAATAAATGTTGATACCATTTTCTTTAAGGTATTCATATACTTTTTCATAGCCATGGTCTGTCAATTCAACATTGCCAATACCACCATACAGGCCGGATTCAAATATACTTACATTTCTATTAATTCTTAATAGCGGTTCATAACTGATGGGGTCTTCATAGTTTAGTGTATTAAGAAACTGATAATCTACATCTTTCCTAAAACGGATCGATAATAAATCACTGCTAGTACGATTTACAAACAACGCTCCCTCTTTTTCAAGCTTAAATATAAAATCATAAAGATAATCTAAGCCGTCGTGTTGAAGACCATTAGGAAACATATAATTGGTAAGTTTATCCTCTGTTTTTTCAGATAAATAAACTAGGCCATTATATTTGGAAACATCGCCAAGTTTCTTAGCTGCATAAAGTAATCTTTTTATCGGTTCATAGTCGTTGTAATAATATGAATAGTCGATATTATTTATAATATTTTCAATTCTTTTCATCATATCCGCCTTTTCTTTAATCTTCACCAGACAGAAAATGTTCACCATAAGGATATTTTGGTTTCAATGATTCCAGCATTTCTTCAGCTGTTACTTCAATTACATCGTTAATGGTATTTCTGTCTGTTTTATTTGAAATGCTGTTAAATCTGTATACTTTGAATCTTGTATCATCATCAACACCAATCCAGCATTTATCGTTGTTAAAACCTTTTATATAATCAGCTTCTTCAGCTGAATAATTAAAGGTTATTTTACTTGTTGGAATGCTCCAATAGTATTCTCTGAACATTGATGTTTTTGGAAATGTCAGAATAAAGTAACTTGTTGGATCATTATGATATAAACCGATAATAAGATTCTTTTCAAACGCTATTATCATTTTCCTCCTTTCCACAACGTGGCAAATTTGCCACGTTGTCCTATAACTCTGAAATACTGATATTAAGTCGACTCAATATGATGTTGATTGCCGGTATGGCAGCAGCCTTGATTTCGTTTATTTCATCATCGTTATATCTGTCGTCATCAAAGTCAGTAAAATATTTTTCCAATGAAGAAAATCTTTTTATGATTTTGCCCTTATTGTTTTGGGTCTGGACTTGTTCAGCAACTGATTCACTCTTGTAGTTTTGAATGGTTCTTTCGCTAACTCCTAGCCATTTGGATATAATTTCTCTTTCTCTTCCTTTTGGCTTTTGACCTTTTTCACATTTGCGAACATATATCTCTTTTAATGCTTCGAAAATTTTAATTCTTTCTTGTTTTGAAAGTATTCTTTGCGTATTTGAACTTATGATCGCAAGCAGTTCATCATCTTCGTCAGCATATTCCGTTTCATCAAAGATACAAGGTAACTTATCTTTAAGTTCTTTATCTGAATAGATGATACTTGTTCCCTCTTCACATAAAAGTTTGCAGGCTTTTAATCTTCGATGTCCTGACATCAGACGATATGTCCCATTATTGTTTTTATGTACTATCAAGGGTTCTTTCAGATGGAACTCTTTAATATTGTCTTTAAGACCTTCGATATCATTTTGAGAGTAAAGAGAATTTAGTTCATTATCTTCAATTAAGTCTATATCGATATAGTGTATAGTACCTTTTGAAGCTTCGTTTAATGAATCAGGATTAAATAATCCTTTGATAATAGTTTCACTCATAAGACGATACCCCTTATTTCATCAGTAAGTTTCTGATAGTTTTCTCCGATCCTGGTATTTGTCTTTTCAATGACAAATCCACTCTCAGATTTTTTCTTGTTTTTAATTGGTGCCGGCTGGTAGT